>CALRZK010000201.1:0-6229 GCA_943372615.1 Bradyrhizobium ivorense
TGCCGGCGTGTCGTCGAAGTAATCGAGGGGGCATCCATGCGGGGCGTATTCGTCGATGCCAGCAACGAGCTGGCTTCCATCCTCGAACGGCTGACACAGCCGAACGACATCGCGATCAGGATCAATCGCGATGAGGACATCAAGTCCACAGATCTGCCCAAGGTGCTGGACGGCGCCGAAATCGCGATCGTCGATCACACTTATGTGCCGACCGATGTGGCCAGGCAGTGCACCGGCCTGAAGCACATCGTGTTTCTCGGCACCGGCGCGCGTAGCTACATGAACCCGGATGAACTGGCCGAACTCGGCATCGAGGTGCATCTGATCCGCGGCTATGGCGACACCGCCGTCGCCGAATGCGCGATCGCGCATATGTGGGCGGCCGCGCGTGGCATCGCCGAGCAGGATCGCGAAATGCGGGCCGGCAACTGGCTGCGCGACGAAGGCATGGAGTTGACCGGCAAGACCATCGGCCTGATCGGCTTCGGCGGCATCGCTGCCGAGGTCGCCCGCATCACGCTTGGCTCGGGCATGAAGGTGCTGGCCTGGAACCGATCGCCGAAGAGCCATCCCGGTGTGGAATTCACCGACATGGAGACGGTGCTGGCCAAGAGCGACGTGATCTCGCTGCATCTGCTGCTCAATGACGAGACCCGCGGCATGATCACCCGCGAGCGTATCGGCCAGATGAAGAAGGGCGCGATCCTGGTCAATACGGCGCGTGGCGCCATCGTCGATCAGGCCGCGATGATCGAAGCGCTGCATTCGGGCCATCTGCGCCATGCCGGTCTCGACGTGTTCGAGATCGAGCCGCTACCGGCCGGCCATGTGCTGACAACGATCCGCAACGTGACGCTGTCTTCGCATTCGGCATTCCGTACGCCAGAAGCGAGTATCAATCTGATTGATGCCGCGTGGAAGCACTGCCGGCGGATCGCTGGTTAAACGCAACAAACCTCCAAAATGAAAATGCCCGGCTTTAAGCCGGGCATTTTTGTGAGTGCGTGCAGATTGCGGTTACTCGATCATCTCAGCCACAGCCTTGCCGCAAGCCGTCGTATCGGCCTGACCGCCGAGATCGCGGGTGCGCAGCGTGCGCTCCGCCAGCGTGCGCTCGATCGCCTTGACGATGGAGTCCGCCGCTTCCTTCTCGCCGAGATGCTCCAGCATCATGGCGCCCGACCAGATCATGCCGATCGGGTTGGCAATGCCCTGCCCTGCGATATCCGGCGCCGAACCATGCACGGGCTCAAACACCGACGGGAAATCGCCGGCCGGATTGATATTGCCCGACGGCGCGATGCCGATGGTGCCGGTGCAGGCCGGGCCGAGATCCGACAGGATGTCGCCGAACAGGTTCGACGCCACGACGACGTCGAAGCGATCCGGATTCATCACGAAATGCGCGGTGAGAATGTCGATGTGATACTGGTCCCACCTCACGTCGGGATAGTTTTCGCCCATCGCCTTCACGCGTTCGTCCCAATACGGCATGGTGATCGCAATGCCATTGGACTTGGTGGCCGAGGTCAGGTGCTTCTTCGGCCGCGACTGAGCGAGATCGAAGGCGAATTTCAGGATGCGATCGACGCCGGTGCGGGTCATCACCGTCTGCTGGGTGACGAATTCGCGGTCCGTATCCGGAAAACTGCGGCCGCCGACTGCCGAATATTCGCCTTCGGTGTTTTCACGAACCACCCAGAAATCGATGTCGCCGGGCTTGCGGCCGACCAGCGGGCACGGCACGCCGGGCATCAGGCGCACCGGGCGCAGGTTCACATATTGATCGAATTCGCGGCGGAACTTGATCAGCGAGCCCCACAGCGAAATGTGATCCGGAATCTTCGCCGGCAGGCCGACGGCGCCGAAATAGATCGCGTCATGCTTGCCGATCTGGGCCTTCCAGTCGTCCGGCATCATCTGGCCGTGCTTCTCGTAATAGTCGTAGGACGAAAAGTCGTAATGATCGAATTTCACCTTCACGCGGTGCTTCTTGGCCACCGCCTCAAGCACGCGCAAGCCTTCCGGCATCACTTCCTTGCCGATGCCGTCGCCGGGGATGACTGCAATCCGATATTCTTTGCTCACGTGAGGTTTCCTTCGCCAGATTGGATTGCCGGAAGGTTTGGACCAAAGCCGGCGCGCGATCAACGCTGCAGTGCAATGTTGACCGCTTTTGCCGCAGTGGCCTAACTCGCAGCCGTAGCCTGGATGGAGCGCAGCGCAATCCAGGATTCAGAGCATCCACATATCGCCGGTCCCCGGATTTCGCTGCGCTCCATCCGGGCTACAAGGAAATGCCCATGGATCTTCATTTGCGCGGCAAGCGCGTCCTGATCACCGGCGCCTCCAAGGGGATTGGCGCGGCGGCGGCGGAAGCCTTTGCCGAGGAAGGCGCACATGTCCGCCTCGCCGCCCGCAATGCAGAGAAGATGCAGGCACTGGCCGACAGTCTTCGCGCACGGCATCAGGTCGATGTCGCCATCCATCCCACCGACCTGCGCAATGCCGAGGATCTCGCCGCGCTGGCAGCAGCTTCCGGCGACATCGATATCCTCGTCAACAATGCCGGCGACATTCCCGGCGGCTCGCTCGAGAAGGTGGACGAACCGACCTGGCGCCATGCCTGGGAGCTGAAAGTCTTCGGCTTCATTAATCTGACACGATTGGTCTATGCGCAGATGAAAGCGCGCGGCGGCGGCGTCATCGTCAATGACATCGGCGCGGCCGGCGAGAAATTCGATGCCAATTACATCTGCGGCAGCGCCGGCAATGCCGCACTGATGGCCTTCACCCGGGCGCTCGGCGGCAAGAGCCTGAAGGACAATATCCGCGTCGTCGGCATCAATCCCGGGCCGGTGGCCACCGACCGCTATCTCGCGCGGATGCAGGCGCAGGCCAAGGCGCAGCTGGGCGATGAGAGCCGCTATCCCGAACTGGAGAAAAGCCTCCCGCTCGGCCGCGCCGCCAAGCCGCGGGAAATCGCGGACCTGATGGCGTTCCTGGCCTCGGATCGCGCCGGCTATACGTCCGGCGTGATCTATACGGTGGATGGCGGATGGAGCGCGGGCTTCAGCAGTTAGCTCAACGCCCCCGCATGCACCCACCACAGCGGATGCGCGAGCTGGATCGCATGCGCGGCACGTTGCGCGTCCGTGTCATTGTCGAACAGTGCAAAGCATGTCGCGCCCGAGCCCGACATGCGGGCCAGGCGGACGCCTTCAGTAGCACCGAGCGCACCAAGCACGTCGCCGATGATCGGCTCGACCTTCAGCGCCGGCGCTTCGAGATCATTGGTGCCGGCACTGGCGGCAGCGATCCAGTCATCGACTGATGCGCCTTCACTCGGCCATGAGCGGGCCTTCAACACGTCGCCAGGGCCGACACGGAGCTGGCCATTCTTCAGGCCGAGTTCCTGAAACACATCCTTGGTCGCCACCGGCACGCGCGGATTGACCATCACGCAGGGCAGCCGCGGCAGGCTGAGCTGCAGCAGGTTTTCGCCGACGCCCGTCATCACGCAAGCATGCGACTGCACACAGACCGGCACATCCGCACCAGTCAGGCGGGCGACGTCCATCACGCGGGGATCGTCGAGTTCGAGATTGTTGGCGCGCACGAGGAGACGCAGCGCCGCAGCGGCATCCGCCGAACCGCCGCCGATGCCAGCTGCCACCGGCAGATGCTTGTCGAGCGCGAAGGTGCCGAAGGTCAGGCCTTCGACCTGCTCGCCGAGCAACCGCGCGGCCTTGATCACCAGATTGTCGTTGTTGTCACCGCATTCAGCGGCGCGCGGGCCGGTCGCCGTCATCGCGAGATCGCCGCCCGGTGCGAGCGTGAGGCGGTCGGCGCAATCGGCGAAGACCACCACGCTTTCCAGATCGTGATAGCCGTCTGCACGCCGCCCGATAACGCGGAGGGTCAGATTGACCTTCGCGCGCGCCTGCTCCTCCAGGGAAGACACATCTTCCCGAGCAGGCTGCCCAATGCCCGCCGATGCCCCCGTCATACGATTAGCCGCCTTTATCGCTGTCTTTCTTCACCTCCGGCTTATCGGCCGAAGCCGCCGCCGGGGTTGTCTCGTTCAATGCACAGCCTTCCGGCTTCTCGCCGCCGGTTGGCAAACATTTGTCCATCTTGGCCTGGATCTTCGGCAGTTCTTCCGCTTCCGGCTTCAGGTCCTTGGCATGCTGCCACTGGAAATGAGCCTCGAATTTGCGGCCGACGCGCCAATAGGCGTCGCCGAGATGGTCGTTGATGGTCGGATCTTCCGGCTTCAGATCGATGGCGCGTTCGAGGTGCTTGGTGGCGTCCTCGTAATTGCCGATGCGGTAATAGGCCCAGCCGAGGGAGTCGACGATGTAGCCATCATCCGGGCGCTGCTCGACCGCGCGCTTGATCATCTTCATGGCATCGTCGAGATTGATGCCCTGGTCGATCCAGGAATAGCCGAGATAGTTCAGCACATGCGGCTGTTCCGGCTGCAGCTCCAGCGCCTTCTTCATATCGACTTCGGCCTTGGCCCACTGCTTGGAGCGCTCGAGGCAGATGCCGCGGAAATAGTGATAGACCCAGTTCGGCTTGTCGCCATTGGCAGCGACGACATCGATGCCCTTGGTATAGGTGTCGGCGCAGTCGGCAAACTTCTTGCGGGCGCGCTCGATATTGCCGAGCGCCATGATGGCTTCGAGATCCTTCGGATCGCTGGCGGTCACATCCTTCAGGATCTTGATGCCCTCGTCGCTGCGATCGGCAGCGTCAAGATTGGTGGCCTGCTGGATCATCGCATTGCGCTTGAGCGCCGAATTCGCCGGCATGCGCTCATAGACCTTGATGGCCATGGCCGGCTTCTTGACGGACTCATAGAGGTCGGCAAGCGACAGCAGCGCCAGCGAGTGATCCGGCTTGAGATAGAGCGCGAGCTGCAGGTAAACGAGCGCAAGGTCTTCGCCGCCACGGCGGGTCAGCGACGCGCCAATGCCGTAAAGCGCCTCGGCGGCGCCGGCCTGCGGGTTGTCCACCAGCGCCGGCAGCTTTTTGCCGGCCTTGGTCTCGCGGATTCCTTCGAGCACCAGTGGATGACGGGCGAGTTTCTTGTTGAAGTTCTCATAGATAGCCAGCGCCGCTGCGTCGTCCTTGTTGCGCGACGTCCAGCGACCATAGGCATCGACCACGCGCAGCGCGGAATCGTCGAGCTTGAACGCGCGCTCATAGCGCGCGCCGGCATCCTTCTGCTTGTTTGCGAGATCGTAGATCAGGCCGGCATGCAGATCCTTGAAGATCGGATACCATTCCGGGCCGGCCAGCTTGTCGATGTTCGAAATGGCCGTCTTGGTGTCTCCGGCGCCGTAGCTGGCCCATGCCCCGAGCAGCGTGGCCACGAGATCGGTGATCGGACCGCGCACCGACTGATTGATGTTGGTCTGCGCGGCTGCGTATTTCTTCGCCTTGAGGTCGCGCACGCCGACCACGAGACGCGCGACGCGATTCGACTTGTCGATGACCAGGATGCGCTCGGCCAGTTTCACAGCCTCGTCGATATCGCCATCGGCGAGCGAGGAGATGAAGGCGCGATCGAGCAATTCGTTGTTCTTCGGATCGGTGCGGAGGGCGGAGCGGTAAAACGCCGCAGCCGAGGTTGCATCGCGTTCCACGCTGGCATGACGCGCGGCCAGATAGCTGCCGGCGGTCGTCATCTGCTTCAGGTCCTTCGCCGTCGGGAAGGTCGCCGAATTATCGGCGAGATGATCCGGGGTCTGGGCGAAGGACTGCGCCGGCAGCGCCAGAACGGCGAGCGTGGCGGCAGCGAGCGTCAAGCGGTTGAAACGGGAGGACAACATCAAGTTCGCCTAGCTCCGAAAATCATAAGGGCAGTTGCGGGCGGGAAGTCGAGCACAAACGCGATCAGAATTGCGAGACAGGCTCGAATGCGCTGCCGACCCGGCAACATAGCGCAGTGCGACAATGCCGCTTTTGGCCGGCATTCGCAAGGATCGGGGGCGCTGATGCACCAAGGGAGCCTGTCAGGTTCGGGCGACCGGATTGCGCCACATATGCCTGCAAACGCTTTCAGTGTGGCGGGATCGTGACGGGACGGGTCACGCGGCAGTGATGGCTTCTTAACCTCGCCCCGCTTGCGGGGAGAGGTCGCCGCGGCGGAGCGAAGCGTAGCCGTGGCGGGTGAGGGGGACTCTCCACATGCTCCGAGCCCGCGGAGGCGGGGGGGGGG
>CALRZK010000202.1:0-6219 GCA_943372615.1 Bradyrhizobium ivorense
CCCGACTTCCGCGCGCTGCGCGCACTGCAGTCGACCTCTCCCCGCAAGCGGGGAGAGGTAAGAAAGATCAGTGATTATGCCGCGCCGTTCCCACGGTACCCGCGATATCCCGATAGCGCGTCGCGAGTTCGAGGCAGGCGCCCGTCGACTGCTGGCCGACCGTGTTGCGATAGAGCTCCTGCCACGGCGTCTGGTGCTTCGGATAGGCAAACCCACCCTTGGCCATCAGCTCGGCACGACGACGCTTCAGCTCTTCATCGGAGATCAGGATATTCGCCGATCCCTTGTTGAGGTCGATGCGCACCATGTCGCCCGTCTGCAGGATGGCGAGGCCGCCATTGGCCGCCGCTTCCGGCGAGGCATTGAGGATCGACGGCGAGCCCGAGGTGCCGGACTGGCGGCCGTCGCCGATGCACGGCAGCGAGAGAATGCCGCGTTTGATCAGGGCTGCCGGCGGCTGCATGTTCACCACTTCGGCGCCGCCGGGATAGCCGATCGGGCCGGTGCCGCGCACGAACAGGATGCAGTGCTCGTCGATATTGAGCGACTCATCGTCGATGCGGTCGTGATAGTCCTCCGGCCCATCGAACACGATGGCGCGGCCCTCGAACGCATTGAGGTCTTTCGGATTGATCAGATAGCGCTCGCGGAATTCCTTGGAGATCACCGAGGTCTTCATGATCGCGGAATCAAAGAGATTGCCGCGCAGCACCAGGAAGCCGGCATCGGCGACCAGGGGCTTGTCGTATGTCCAGATCACGTCCTTGTCAGGCGCGGGCGCCGCGGCGCAGTTCTCGCCCATGGTCTTGCCATTGACGGTCACCACATCCTCATGGATGCGTTTGTGCTTCATCAATTCGCGCACCACCGAGGGCACGCCACCGGCGCGGTGATATTCCTCGCCGAGATAGAAGCCGGCCGGCTGCATGTTGACCAGCAGCGGCACGTCATGGCCGACTTTCTGCCAGTCATCGATATCGAGTTCGACGCCGATATGGCGGGCGAGCGCGTTGATATGGATCGGCGCATTGGTGGAGCCGCCGATGGCCGAATTGACCACGATGCAGTTCTCGAACGCTTGTCGCGTGAGAATGTCGGAGGGCTTGAGATCTTCCCACACCATGTCGACGATGCGCTGGCCGGTCTCGTACGCGATCTGACCACGTTCGCGATAGGGTGCTGGAATCGCGGCGCAGCCGGGCAGCGACATGCCGAGCGCTTCCGCCAGTGAATTCATGGTGGAGGCCGTGCCCATCGTGTTGCAATGGCCGACTGACGGCGCTGATGACGCCACCAGGGTCATGAACTCCTCATAGTCGATCTCGCCAGCGGCAAGGCGCTCGCGCGACTTCCACACCACGGTGCCGGAGCCGGTGCGCTGGCCGTCGTGCCAGCCATTCAGCATGGGGCCACCGGAGAGCACGATGGCGGGCAGATTGACGGTGGCCGCAGCCATCAAACAGGCCGGCGTGGTCTTGTCGCAGCCGGTGGTGAGCACGACGCCGTCGAGGGGATAGCCGAACAGCACTTCGACCAGGCCGAGATAAGCGAGATTGCGATCGAGTGCGGCGGTTGGCCGCTTGCCGGTCTCCTGAATCGGATGCACCGGAAATTCCATCACAAGGCCGCCGGCGGCGGTGATGCCTTCGCGCACGCGCTTCGCCAGTTCAATGTGATGGCGGTTGCAGGGCGACAGGTCGTTGCCGGTCTGTGCAATGCCGATGATCGGCTTGCCCGATTGTAGTTCGTGACGCGTGAGGCCGTAATTCAGATAGCGCTCAAGATAGAGGGCCGTCATGCCGGGGTTATGGGGGTCGTTGAACCATTCGCTCGAACGAAGTTTGCGCCTGGCTGAAGTGGTCCCCGCAGTCGGCGTGGACGAAGTTGGCTTGGTCATCGTTTCTCCCGCAGCGCACACTTTTGTGATGGTGCGTCGTCTCTTTTGATTGGCGGTGGATGTTTGCATGGCATTCGTTGCTTCGCAATGTTTGCATCCGCGAGATTTCTACGACTATGATCAAACGACATTCTTCCAGAAAGCTGGTAGGATGTCTGACAAGTAAGAACAGGCGCGCCCCGCGTTCGTCGGAGGAGCGTTGTCCCGCAACGGGACTTTTGGGAGGGAAGTGCATGGCGTCCGTGCAGATTCACGACGTGCGTAAGTCTTTTGGTGGCTTTGAAGTTCTTCACGGCGTATCCGTCCCCATCGAGGACGGCGAATTCGTGGTGCTGGTCGGCCCGTCGGGCTGCGGTAAATCCACATTGCTGCGCATGCTCGCAGGGCTGGAGAAGATCACATCCGGCACGATTTCCATCGGCGACCGAGTCGTGAACGATGTGCAGCCGAAAGAGCGCGACATCGCGATGGTGTTCCAGAATTACGCGCTCTATCCGCATATGACCGTTGCCCAGAATATGGGCTTTTCGCTGAAACTGCGCGGCGCCAAGCAGAGCGAGATCGACGAGAAGGTCAATCGCGCCGCCGATATTCTCGATTTGCGACGCTTGCTCGATCGTTATCCCCGGCAATTGTCGGGCGGCCAGCGCCAGCGCGTCGCCATGGGCCGCGCCATCGTGCGCGATCCCCAGGTGTTTTTGTTCGACGAACCGTTGTCGAATCTCGATGCAAAACTGCGCGTCGCCATGCGCGCCGAGATCAAGGAACTGCATCAGCGGCTCAAGACGACCACCGTGTATGTGACCCATGACCAGATCGAGGCCATGACCATGGCCGACAAGATCGTCGTGATGCAGGACGGCATCGTCGAGCAGATGGGCGCGCCGCTCGAACTCTACGATCATCCCGAGAACAAGTTCGTGGCCGGCTTCATCGGATCGCCGGCGATGAATTTCCTCGAAGGAACGCTGAAGGTGAATGGCAGCGCGTGGGTGGAGACCGCCAATGGCGCCAAGCTGCCGCTGGCGGGCACGCCCACCACGGCCGACGGCAAGACCGTGACCTATGGCATCCGCCCCGAACATCTCGAATTCGGCGATGACGGAATCGAGGCCGAGGTGGTGGTGGTCGAGCCGATGGGCTCGGAGACCCAGGTGGTCGCACGCATCGGCACCCAGGATATCATCGCGATCTTCCGCGACCGTCGTCCGGTCGCACCCGGCGACAAGATCCATCTCAAGCCACGCGCGAATTCCGCGCATCTGTTCGACAAGGAGACCGGTAAGCGGGTCAACTGACCCGCGCCGCATCACGCGTTTTCAAAACATCGGGCGATCAACGACCCGATACATTTGGGAGAAGACGAGACATGACTGGATCTACTATGGACCGCCGTTCGCTGCTCAAGGGCGGCGGGCTGACTCTGGCTGCTGCGGCGACGATGACGGCCGATCAGCTTTTCAATTACGCCAAGGCCTGGGCGCAGACGTCGCAGTGGAAGCCGGAGCCCGGCGCCAAGATCAACCTGCTGCGCTGGAAGCGCTTCGTGGAAGCGGAGGACGCCGCCTTCATGAAGATCGTCGAGGCCTTCTCCAAGGCCAATAATGTGACGATCAATGTCTCCAACGAATCCTATGACGACATCCAGCCGAAGGCCTCGGTGGCCGCCAATACGGGGCAGGGCCTCGACATGGTGTGGGGCCTGTATTCGCTGCCCTTCCTGTTCCCCGCCAAGTGCCTCGATGTCACCGACGTCGCCAACTATCTCGCCGACAAGGGCGGTGGCTGGTCTGAAGGCGGCAAGCAATATGGCATGCTCGGCAACAAATGGATCGGCATCCCGGTCGCCGCCACCGGCAGCATCATCAATTATCGCATCTCGGCGATGGAAAAAGCCGGCTTCAAGACTTTCCCGGAAGATCTCGGCGGCTTCTCCGATCTGGTCAAGGCGCTTGGCAAGAACGGTACCCCGGCCGGCATGGCGCTGGGCCACGCCTCGGGCGACGCCAATGGCTGGGTGCATTGGGCACTGTGGGCTCATGGCGGCAAGCTGATCGACAAGAACAACAAGGTGACGATCAACTCGCCGGAAACCGCAAAATCGCTGGAGTATGTGAAGGGGCTGTATGACAGCTTCATTCCGGGCACCGCGTCCTGGAACGACTCGTCGAACAACAAGGCCTTTGCCGCCGGCCAGCTTTACCTGACCAATAACGGCATCTCGATCTATGTCACGGCGAAGAAGGAAAATCCCGAGATCGCCAAGGACATGAACCACGCCCACATGCCGAAGGGCGTGGACGGCAAGACCCGCGAGTTGCATCTCGGCTTCCCGATCTTGATCTACAACTTCACCAAGTTCCCGCAGACCTGCAAGGCGTTCACCGCCTTCCTGCTGGAGCCGGCGCAGTGCGATCCGTGGGTCGAGGCGGCACAGGGCTATCTGGCGCCGTTCCTCAATGGCTATCAGAAGAACCCGATCTGGACCGCGGACCCGAAGAACACGCCGTATCGCGACGTGGCGGCCACTGCGCAGACCCCGGCGGGCGAAGCGCAGATGAGCGAGAACGCGGCAGCGGCGATCGCCGACTTCGTGGTGGTCGACATGTACGCGAACTACTGCACGGGCCGCGAAGATGTGAAGACGGCGATGGCCTCGGCCGAACGCGCCGCCAAGCGCATCTTCCGCTAAGTGCGGGCTGCCGGCGCGGAGCGACCCGCGCCGGCAACTTTCTTGAAGCGGCGAGGGTGATCACCCGAACGTTGCCAGACTAACGGGAATGGGAATGCCAGAGATCGACTACACGACAATTTTGCCCGAAGGCTGGGCTCGTCCGCGTGGCTTTGC
This sequence comes from Bradyrhizobium ivorense, assembly GCA_943372615.1. Classification (GTDB taxonomy): domain Bacteria; phylum Pseudomonadota; class Alphaproteobacteria; order Rhizobiales; family Xanthobacteraceae; genus Tardiphaga; species Tardiphaga ivorense_A. Next base: position 4,746 of record CALRZK010000202.1, read on the forward strand.
CCATGCGGTGGTGGCCACCGGTACGCGCAGTGTCCGCATTGCGGGACAGCTCGGCAAGAAGGACGGCAGCGGCGAGGTGGCGGCAGATGCCGATCTCGGCACGCAATGGCGCCATGCGATGGCAAATCTCGTCACCGTGCTGAAGGCCGCCGGCGGCGAGCCGACAAACCTCGTGATGCTGCGCGCCTATGTCACCGACATCAATGAATTCAAATCCTCGGGCGCCGCGATCGGCGAAGCCTGGGGCGCCACGCTCGGCAAGCATTTCCCGGCGATGACGCTGGTGCAGGTCTCCGCCCTGATCGATCCGCACGCACGTGTGGAGATCGAGGGCGAAGCGATCCTGCCGTAACCGGAGCTGATGATGACCACACTTCAAACATCTGGGCCGGGGGCGGCGAAGCATATCCCCACCAGCTCGGTATGGGACCGGCTGCGGACCAACCGCAATTTCCTCGCCATCTGGTTCATGCTGCCGGCCGCGATCTTCCTGGTGCTGTTCCTCGGCTATCCCTTGTTTCTCGGCGTCTGGATGAGCTTCACCGACGAGCGCATCGGCCGCGCCGGCGTCTTTGTCGGGCTGGAGAATTACGAGTGGCTGAAGGACGACTCGATCTTCTGGCTGTCGGTGTTCAACACGCTGCTCTACACGATCGTCGCCTCCGCCATCAAATTCGCGGTCGGTCTTTATCTGGCGCTGCTGCTGAACCGGCATATGCCGTTCAAGGCGATGGTGCGCTCGATCGTGCTGATCCCGTTCATCGTGCCCACCGTGCTGTCGGCCATCGCCTTCTGGTGGATCTACGACTCGCAGTTCTCGATCATCTCCTGGTCGCTGATCAAGCTCGGCTGGATCGACCACAATATCAACTTCCTCGGCGACAGCACCAATGCCCGCGCCAGCGTGATCTTTGCCAATATCTGGCGCGGCGTGCCGTTCGTGGCCATCACGCTGCTGGCCGGCCTGCAGACGGTGTCGCCGTCGCTCTATGAAGCTGCGGTGCTGGATGGCGCCACCTCATGGCAGCGGTTCCGCTACATCACCTATCCCTTGCTGACGCCGATCATCGCGGTCGTGATGACGTTCTCCGTGCTGTTCACTTTCACCGACTTCCAGCTGATCTGGGCACTCACCCGCGGTGGCCCGGTCAATGCCACCCATCTGATGGCCACGCTGAGCTATCAGCGCGGCATTCTCTCCGGCCGTCTCGGTGAAGGCGCTGCCATTGCAACTGCCATGATCCCGTTCCTGCTCGCGGCCATCGCGATCTCCTGGTTCGGCATGCAACGCCGTAAATGGCAACAGGGGTCTGACCATGACTGACGCGATTGCCGATACCGCGCGCACCGCGCCGCTGAAGCTGGAAAAAGACGACAATACCGAGGGCATGAGCTATCTCGAGTCGCTGCCGAAGCGCGTCGTGACGCTCTATATCCCGCTGTTCATCATTCTCGTGGTGCTGCTGTTTCCGTT
>CALRZK010000203.1:0-6208 GCA_943372615.1 Bradyrhizobium ivorense
CGGCCTGTAGGGCCGGTCGTAAAGTGAAGTGAAATTCATCAAGACAGTGGTGGCGGCCGCCACGCTGTCGACCGGAAACGATTTGGAGGCGCTCCATGGCGCAGGCTCTAGAAACTTCCGCCAGCCGCTACGGCACCCACAAGGTACTCAATCAGGCAAAGCCGGTCTCCGGCTTCAACGCCTTTAGTGGGGATGCGGTCCTCCGGGCGGCCATCGAGCGCGAGGCGCCGTGGGCCGCCGACCGCTGTGAGGCGCTGGGCGCCGTCGCAGGCGACGAGCAGATTCAGGAACTTGCCCGCCTCGCGAACCGTCATCTTCCAGAGCTCAAGACGCATGACCGCTTCGGCAACCGGATCGATTGGGTGGATTTCCATCCGAGCTGGCACGAACTTATGTCGCTGGCATGGAAGCACGAAGTCCCGAATCTGGCCTGGCGGACCAATCAGAAGAACGGCCACTACGCCCGGGCGGTCCTGTCCTACGTCTGGAATCAGGTGGAGTCGGGCACCGCATGCCCCACAGGCATGGCCTACGCATCGTTCGCGGGCTTCGAAGCCGAGCCTGCCCTTGCCGTCTGGGCCGAAAAGGCGAAGGGTACCGAGTACGAATTCAGCCGCCGCGAAGTCGGAGAGAAACCATCGGTCGTCATCGGCTATGCGATGACCGAGAAGCAGGGCGGCTCCGATCTGCGCGAGACACAGACGACGGCGAAGTATTCTCATTCCGCCGATTATCACGGCAAAACCGCGAATTGGTACGAAATGACCGGACACAAGTGGTTCTGCTCGGTGCCGCAGTCGGACGGCTTCTTCACTCTTGGCAAGGTCGACGGCGAGGTGACATGCTTCTTCCTCCCGAGAACCTTGCCGGACGGCAGCTTCAACAACTTCTTCGTCCAGCGCCTCAAGGATAAAGCCGGCAACAAATCGAACGCTTCGAGCGAGGTCGAATATGCCGGAACCATGGCGATCCGCGTCGGCGAGGAAGGTCGCGGCATCCGGGAGATCCTCTCCCACGCTCATCTCACGCGCTTGGACTTCGCGATCGGCTCGGCCGGGTTGATGCGCCAATCGCTGACGCTGGCTCTGCAGCATACGACGACCCGCAGCGCCTTCGGGTCGTCCATCGCCGATCGGCCAATGATGACGAACGTCCTCGCCGACATGGCTGTCGAGGTGGAGGCCGCGACATTGATGGCACTTCGCGTCGCCAAATCGACGGACCAGTTGTCCGAGGTTGAGCACGAACGCTTACTTGCCCGCGTTGCGACTCCCGTGGCGAAATTCTTCAACTGCTCGAGAGCTCCATCGGTTGCGTACGAAGCGCTGCAGTGCCACGGCGGAAACGGGTTCATCGAGGAGAATCCGATGGCCCGTTTGTATCGCGAAGCTCCGCTCAACAGCGTCTGGGAGGGCACCGCCAACATGATGTGCATGGATGTCCGCCGGGCCATGGCGAAAGATCCCGCCACGATCGAAGCATTGTTCGCAGAGGTGCGGCCTTTGGCTGGCGATGACCCGCGGTTCGCTGCACTGGTCCAGCACACCGAGCGCCTGGTTCGCGAATCGGTCGGCGACGAATTCCTGGCTCGTCCGATGACCGAGGCCGTCGCGAGGGTGCTGCAGGGGGCAGAGCTCATCCGGCACAGCACGCAGGACGTCGTGGATATCTTCCTCGGTACGCGCGCGCCGAGCGCAGCCTGCGCCTGGGGGTCGCACTACGGGACTATGGCGGTGACGGTCGATCAGGCGAAGGCGCACCGCGTGATGGAGCGCTCTATCGTCGCCGCGTGACCGCCCTCGGCGGGAACCAAACGGGGCATGGAGGCGTCGCTGGCGTCTTCCATGCCTTACTCCGATACACGGCTCGGATGGGCCGAACATAAGACGTGCATGACCGCCACCATCAAGCACTCGCGGTTTACTTTTACGTGTTCCGTCGCAATGTGCAGACCTCGGGCGTGATCCCGCAGATCTCCGTGATCATGGGCCCTTGCGCCGGCGGCGACGTCTATTCGCCGGCCATGACCGACTTCATCTTTATGGTGAAGAGCACCAGCTACAGGTTCGTCACCGGCCCGGACGAAGACCGCTACCGACGAGGTCGTTACCGCTGAAGAACTCGGCGGCGCCAGCGTGCATCGACGGCTATAAATCCCTCCAGTTGGCCGTTTAAGTTTATCTAAGAGAACCTCCAAGCCCGACACAACCAGCACCGAGAACGCTGGTGTATCCTGACCTACCTCTGTCCGCTTTGCGCCAAAAGGCGCATCACTCGGTGATGCGCCTCAATGACACTTAAAGATCCCCCTGAATGACGGCTTAGCGCCATGAGCGGACATTGCCTGTGCGTAGTTGGCCCGTGCAGCGACAATCTTTCAAAATACTAGGCCTAGTAGGTCGCACGCCCTCCGGACAAATCGAATACCGCTCCGGTGCTGAACGAGCATTCCTCGCTGGCCAGCCAACAGATCATTGATGCCGCTTCCTCCAGAGTGCCGAACCGGCCCTGAGGAATCTTCGACAGCATGAAATCGATATGCTGCTGCGTCATCTGATTGAACAACGGTGTCTTGATCGCTGCAGGCGTCACGCAATTCACGAGAATGCCTGTGGTCGCGGTCTCTTTGCCGAGCGACTTCGTAAGCCCGATCACCGCCGCCTTCGACGCACTATAGGCCGAAGCGTACGGGTTACCTTCTTTGCCAGCGATCGATGCGATATTGACGATGCGACCGTAGGCATTCGTCTCCATCACGCGGATGGCAGCACAGTTCACGAAGAAGGTGCCATTCACGTTGATGTCGAAGACCCGGCGCCAGTCGGCTGCGGGATAGTCGCGCAACACGACATTCGGCCCGGTGATCCCCGCGCTGGACACGAGGATGTCCAGTTTGCCGCCCAGTGCGGCGACCGAGCGTGTCATGCCCGCCGCGACGTCTGCCTCCGAGGAAATGTCCAGCTTTTCGACATGCGCACCTTCGAGGCCCGCCAATTGACGGACGGCGTCGCTGACGTCCCAGATCGCGACCTTTGCGCCTTCTGCGGCCAAACGCCGGGTCGTCTCCAGGCCGATCCCGGAAGCGGCGCCCGTCACGATGGCGGTGCGGCCGATAAACCTGTCCTGGGTTACGGCCATCAGATGCCTGCTCCGTCGGCGGACCAAGCCACCACTTTCTGACGCTGGACGCCGAGCTTCTCAATGCCGACGGTCATCGTATCGCCGGGCTGGAGATAGATCGGACCGGGCTTGAAGCCCATGCCCACGCCAGGCGGCGTTCCCGTCGCGATCACGTCGCCCGGAAGCAGGGTCATGAAGCGGCTGACATAGCTGACGATCTCGGCACAGTTGAAGATCATCTTGCTCGTATTGCCGGTCTGCATTTGGCGATCATTCACATCGAGCCAGAGATCGAACGACTGGACATCGCCGACTTCATCGGCCGTCACGAGCCATGGGCCGACGGGACCGAACGTATCGCATCCCTTGCCCTTGTCCCATGTCCCGCCGCGCTCCATCTGGTATTCGCGCTCGCTGACATCGTTGATGACGCAATAGCCAGCGACGAAAGACAGAGCCTCCTCGACCGAGGCATAGGTCGCCTTGGAGCCGATGACGATCCCGAGTTCGACCTCCCAGTCCCCCTTCTTCGAACCCTGCGGAAGCATCACAGGATCATTCGGGCCGCTGAGGGACGTAATCGCCTTCTGGAAAATGATCGGCTCCGACGGGATCGGCAGATTGGCCTCCGCTGCGTGGTCGGAATAGTTCAGACCAATCGCCACAAACTTGCCGATCCCGGAAACCGGCACGCCGAAACGCGGCTGGCCCTGCTCGGCAGGCAAGGACGACGGCGCGACCTCGGAAATCGCTTTCAATGCCGCGGGAGACAGCGTCGCAGGGCCGATATCGGGGATCACCGATGAGAGGTCGCGCAGGACGCCGTCAGCACCGACCAGGCCGGGCTTTTCCGAGCCCGGCGGTCCAAATCTTACAAGTTTCATGAGTTTCTCTTTTGTTGTGCGATCAGCCGAAACGTGCGCTGACCGAGCCGAGGCCACTGATGGTGGCTTCGAAAACATCACCCGAATTCACTGGGACCATGGGCCCAAGCGCACCGGACAAAACAATGTCGCCGGCGCGGAGCGGGCGGCCACGTTTGCCGAGTTCGGCCGCGAGCCATGCCACCGCGTTGAGCGGGTTGTCGAGGCAGGCAGCGCCCTTTCCTTCTGATGCGACGTCGCCATTGCGCGTCATCTTCATGGTCACCTCGCGCAGATCGAGGTCACCCAGCGGCCGCTTGTTACGGCCGAGGACGAACAAGGCCGATGATGCATTATCCGCGATCGTGTCGAAGATCGAGATTTCCCAGTTGCGGATGCGGCTACCGACGATCTCGAGCGCAGGCATCACGAATGCCGTTGCATCCGCAATTTCCTTCGCCGTCGGATTGGCACTGGCGATGTCCCGTGCCATTTCGAACGCGACCTCGGCCTCGATCTTGGGCTGGAACACCCGCCCCTTTGCGACCGGTTCGTCTTCCTGAACCTGCATATCCGCAAAGAGAATGCCGAAGTCGGGCTGATCCACGCCCAACTGCTTTTGCACGGCAGGCGAGGTCAGGCCGATCTTGCACCCGACAATACGGCGTCCTTCGACCAGCCAATGCGAGGTGTTGGCCTCCTGGATGGCGTATGCCGTATCGATTTCCTGGAAAATCAGTTGCGTCCTGATCGGCGGGATCGGTTCTCCGGAATAGGCCTCGCGGATCGCTTTCGCGATGCCGTCGATGTTCTCTGCAACATTTGCCATATCAGCCTTACGCCTTCAGGAATTCGATGTGGATGCGATTGAACAGTTCGGCGTCCTCGAACTGGGGCCAGTGGCCGCATTCGTTCATGACGACATATTTGGCGCCCGGGATCATGTCCGCGATCTGCTTGCCCTCTTCCGGCGTCGCGGTGGGGTCATGCGAGGTCCAGACCACCAAGGTCGGAGCCTTGATCGACTTGTACTGCTCGGCGGTGATCATGTTGGGGCGGCGGATTTCCATCTCCTGAAGGCACATGATGCGCTTCATGGTCTCGGAGAAGCCGGGTTGGGAATAGATCGCCCGGCGCGTCTCGATGAGATCGTCCGACACCATGCTCTTGTCGCACATCAGGAACTCGAGGCGCGTCTTGATGCGCTCCCAGGTCGGGTCCGAGGCGGCCTCGTTCGACAGGGTCTTCAAGCGCTCCATGACGTGCGGATGCGCGGTCCAGCCGCCCGCCGTGTTGAGCACGAGTTTCTCGACGACCTGAGGATGGTGAACCGCGAGATAGGTCGAGACCCAGCCGCCAAGAGACTCGCCGGTCAGCATCGCGCGATCCCGGCCGAGAGTCTTCAGGACCGCCAGGATGTGCTCGGCGTAATCCTTGACCTGATAATTGATCGGCGGCTGATCGGTCCAGCCATGGCCGAGCATATCGATGGCCACGAACCAGAAGTCCGCATTGGCGTGCGGACCGAAATTGCGCGAATAGGCCTCGGCGTGACCGCCGACGCCGTGGAGCGCGAGGACAAGCGGCTTGGACGGATCGCCGGACTCGATGCATCGGGTCCGGATGCCGCCCGCGTCGATGAAGTGCTGTTTGAAGGAAACGCCCTTCAGATCGGCCCAGACGCTCGAGAAATTGTTCGGTCGTGTATTGCTCATAGGATTATCCGGTTGTCTTCGATGGGTCATGCGAACAGCGGGGCGTCCGTCTGCTCGCGGTACGGAGGCGCTGCATCGGCTTCGACATTGGTGAAGTCGTTGCGGGCGAGGATTTTCTGAAGTGCGGTGGCGAGCTTGTCGTGCGCATCGCTGTCATCGCTCGCGGCCGCCGATTGGCGCCAAGCAACGACCCCGTCCGGCCGCACAAGCACGGCGCCCGCTTCGTCGATCTCGCGGATCCGCTGCCATTCGCAGTAAAGATCCTGCTGGTCGGGCGTCCCGATAACCGCCACTCGGAGGAAGGGCAGATTCATCCTATCGACGGCCTTCTTCCAGCTCTCGCCCGCAAGACCGGTCACGACCGTGAACGAACCTTTTCCAGTGACATCCAAGGTCGATTTGCGTTTGCCGTCAGCACCGACGATCCAGGCATGGGGAATTTTGGCGCCCGGTCGTGTCGTCGCCTGGTTGTACAGACCTTTGTCTCTCCGCCAGACTTCGGGCTCGGCA
>CALRZK010000204.1:0-6202 GCA_943372615.1 Bradyrhizobium ivorense
GCTTCGCTTTTGACGACTTTGTAAGCGGTGGTCTTGGTGTCGGACATCATGCCTCCAGTTCCGCCGTCCGCCGTTATGCGAAAGCCACGTCAATTCGTGGCTTTGACCGCATTCACCAGTGTCGGCTTCTCGATGTAATTCTCGGCGAAGATCTTCTTCAGATTCTCGATCTTCGGCAGGTCGTTGTAGACAATATAGGGCTGATTGGGGTGAAGCGTCAGGTAGTCCTGATGATAGGCCTCGGCGGGATAGAACGCCTGCAGCATCCCCAGTTTGGTGGCGATCGGCTTCTTGTAGACTTTTGCGGCATTGAGCTGCGCGATATAGGCCTCGGCGACCTTCTTCTGTTCCGGCGTGGTGGCGAAGATTTCCGAGCGATATTGCGTGCCGCTGTCGGGGCCCTGGCGGTTCAGCTGGGTCGGATCATGGGCGACCGAGAAATAGATCTGCAGGATCTTGCCGTAGCTGATCTTCTTCGGATCGTATTTAATCTCGACCGATTCCGCGTGACCGGTGGTTCCGGTGCCGATAGCGGTGTAATTCGCGGTCGCTTTGCTGCCGCCGGAATAGCCGGACACGGCGCTGACGACGCCATTGGTGTGCTGGTAGACGCCCTGGACGCCCCAGAAACAGCCGCCGGCGATCACCGCGGTCTGGATGCCATCAGCCGTCTGCGCGTCAGTGGCGGGGGCGGGAATGATGAAGGCTTCCTCGGCCGCAAAGCTCGGCGCAATCAGCGCGGTGGTGACTGCGAGGGCGCCGGCTGCGGCGGTAAGCGTGAGACGGCGGAACAGGGAGCGCATGGCGGATCCTCTTTTGTGTCGCGTGCCGATAGTGGCATTCTAACCCGGCGGTTGCGGCTGGCAATTGCCGGGCCGGGCAGTCATTCGAGATACGAACACCGGCCGGCGGCGTTACACCGAGATACACACGGTTTCGTGAAGCGCTGTGTCGGCAACGGCGGAATTGCGGCATAGGCTTGAAATATGAGTCCAGCATCCGATCGCATCATCGACCTGTATGAGCGGACAGCGACGCTCTGGGACGCGGAACGGCATCGCCATCGCATCGACGGCGAACGGAGGTGGATCCAGCGTTTCCTGAGCCATGTAAGCCTCGGCGCGGGTGTGCTCGATGTCGGCTGCGGTTCTGGCGAGCCGATCGCTGCCGACATCGTCGCGGACGGGCATCCGGTGACGGGCATCGACTCAGCGCCGTCATTCATCGCTCTGTGCCTGCATCGCTTTCCCGCGCAGGAGTGGATCGTGGCCGACATGCGGAAGCTCGATCTCGGCCGGGCCTTCGGCGGCATCCTGGCGTGGCACAGCATGTTCCATCTGACGCCGGAAGATCAGGAGCGGATGTTTCCGCTATTCGCTCGACACGCCGCGCCTGGGGCGCCGTTGATGTTCACGAGTGGGCCGGAGCGCGGCGTCCGCATCGGAAGCTGGCAGGGCGAGCCGCTCTATCATGCAAGCTTGAATGCGAGTGAGTACGAAGCCCTGCTCGCGGAGAACGGTTTCGAGATCATCGATCACGTGGTGGAAGACGCACAATGCGGCGGCGCCACGGTCTGGCTGGCGAAGCGCTTGTCGGTCTGATCGCGCATATTGTTGCTACGCTAAGGAGGAAAAGCCGCGAGACGGATGTCTCGCGGCTTGATCGCATCAAAACGTCGATTGCTGACGGGCAGGCGACACGCTGGCCATTCTTGCTCAGATAGGTGCCCGAACCCGGATCATAGGAGCGGAAGCGCTGCGCACAGTAAGCCTGATTCTGCTGCTGCTGGGCAGCCTGGGCCTGGCTCGCGGCAATCGCGCCGCCGATGATGGCGCCGACGGCAAGGCCGCCGACCAGCGCGCCGGTGCTCGGGCCGCGGCGATAGCCGCCGTGATAACCGTGGTGATAGTGGTGGCGGCGATAATACTGTACCTGCTCGACAGGGGCCGAACCGCTATGGCTCACAGCGCTCTGGCTGATCGCGCCCTGGGTCATCAGAGGGGCCGACACGGCGGGCGCCGCGAAGGACACGGCGGTGACACCGGCGAGAACGACGGCGGTGGCGGACTTTATCAATCGCATTTCAACTCCTGCCTAAAATGTAAGACAGGGACTAACGCTTAAGCATCATGACGGTTTCAGGGCACCGGCAATTTGTTCCTGCGACATCGTCGCACACGCGCAAAAGTGTCAGACGACGATGCTTAAACGCTTGGCGGCACGTGTGATGCCCGTATAGAGCCAGCGCGCGCGGCTATCCTGAAACGCAAAGCTCTCGTCGAACAGCACCACGTCGTCCCATTGCGAGCCCTGGCTCTTGTGCACGGTCAGCACGTAGCCATAGTCGAACTCGTCATAGGGTTTGCGCATGTCCCAGGACAGGCCTTCGACGCCGCCGGTGAAGCAATCGGCGCGCACCGAGACTTTGGTGACCTTTCCGCCAAAATCCTCGTCCGGCATGATGCGCATGGTGACGATGGCGGATTTCGAGGTGGCCCGTGCGCGCACACGCCACAGACCGCCATTGAACAGCGCCTTTTTGCGGTTGTTGCGCAGGCAGACCAGCTTGTCATCGGCGACGGGCAGGGGATCGGTCAGGCCGAGCTTTTCCCGGACGCGCATATTGTAGGCGCGGCGCGTGTTGTTGCGGCCGACCAGTACTTGATCCGCCGCCATCACCCGCTCCGGATCGAGCGATTTTCGCGACACGACTTCGCTGTCCCCGAACGTGCCGAGGCTTAGCGGCCGGCCTTCGCGCACATCCATCGACATGCGCACGATCGGGTCGTCCTCGGCCTGGCGATGCACCTCGGTGAGCATGGCGTCGGGCTCGCTGTCGGTGAAGAAACCGCCGCCCTGGATCGGCGGCAGCTGTGCGGGATCGCCGAGCACCAGCAGGGGGCAATCGAAGGAGAGCAGATCGCGGCCGAGCTCGGCATCGACCATCGAACATTCGTCGACAATGATCAGCTTGGCCTTGGAGGCCGGCGCATCATCCCAGAGCTCGAAATTCGGTGTTTCCTCGCCGGTCTCGCGGGCGCGATAGATCAGCGAATGGATGGTGGAGGCTTCGTGGCAGCCCTTGTTGCGCATCACCAAAGCGGCCTTGCCGGTGAAAGCGGCGTATTTCACCTCGCCGTCGACATCCTCGGCAATGTGGCGCGCCAATGTTGTCTTGCCGGTGCCGGCGAAGCCGAACAGGCGGAACACTTGCGGGGTGCCATTCTGGCCAGGCTTGGCCTTCAGCCAATCGCCCACGGCTTTGAGCGCGGCGTCCTGATGCGGGGTGAAACTGGTCATTGGATCTCGGGAAAGGCGATTCGAAGGAGGAAGCTAACCATTCAGCCGGCGGGTGCAAGCACGCCGGCTTCGGCAGCAATATGTCTGCCATGACGGCTTGCCCGGCGGCGTTCGATGTTCCAGTTATGGGGCGGGTCAACGAGGAGACGGTCTTGGAACGCAAACTGCTTCAAATCGCGCTGGCGATCGTCGGCCTTGTCGCCATCCTGTTCGGTGTCACCGGCGTGTTCTTCGGCACCAGCCTGTCGGGCGTCACCCTCGGCGTCACGATGGAAGGCTATGTGCGTTTCATCAAGGGCGTTCTGATCGCGGCCGGCTTGATCTACTGGTCGGCGATCCCGCGGCTGGAAACGCGCGGGGAGCGGATTGGAGTCGTCAGCTTCCTGCTCGTGTTCGGCGCGGCGGGCCGCCTGCTGGCGGTGATCGGTCACGGTTTTCCGACGGTGGGGCTGATGGTCAGCCTGATCGGTGAACTCGTGGTCGTGCCGCTGCTGTGGTGGTGGCACCGCAGCTATGTTCGGCGCAGCCCGAAATGAAGCGTGTCGGCGTCTGGGCCATCTATATCGTCGGCGCGCTGTCGATCGGCTATCTCGCGCTGTTCGCCTATCAGATGTGGCGGAAGCCGGAGCTTGTGCCCGGCGATCCGATCAAGATTTTCCGCAAGCAGGATGCGCCGAGTTATTCGTGAGCCCAAATACTGTCATTCCGGGTTCGCGCCGGAATGACCGGTGTGTGCTTACGCCGCCCCCATCATCCCGCGATAATCGCCTGAACCCGCGCCTGCCGGCGTGATCGGCAAACCGCCATCGGCATATTCGTTCAGCTTGTTGCGCAATGTGCGGATCGAGATGCCGAGGATGTTCGCAGCATGCGTGCGGTTACCGAGGCAATGCTTCAGCGTTTCCAGGATCAGATCGCGCTCCACATCCGCAACCGTGCGGCCGACCAGTGCGCGCGTCACCGTCTCGGCTGCCATGGTCGCATGCGCCACCGCCGGCGACGTTTTGGCGAGATCGAGGCGATCGCCATCCGGCGTCAGGATCGCATCCGCGCCGATCTCGTCGCCCGACGACATCAGCACCGAACGGTGGATAGTGTTTTCCAGTTCGCGCACATTGCCCTGCCAGCGATTGCCAGTAAGGACACGGCGTGCTTCGGCGGAGAGCGGACGCACCGGCACGCCATTGGCTTCGGCATATTTCTTGGCGAAATGCTGGGCCAGTTCGAGAATGTCGGCCGGGCGATCGCGCAGCGCCGGGATCTTGAGGTTCACGACGTTGAGGCGAAACAGCAGATCCTCGCGGAACGTGCCGGCCTTCACGGCGTCCGACAGATTGCGGTTCGAGGTCGCGATGATGCGGATATCCACGGACACCGGTTTGGTGCCGCCGACGCGATCGATGACGCGCTCCTGGATCGCGCGGAGCAGCTTTGACTGCAGCCGCACGTCCATTTCCGAGATTTCGTCGAGCAGCAGCGTGCCGCCAGTGGCTTCCTCGAACTTGCCGATGCGGCGGGCGATCGCGCCGGTGAAGGCGCCTTTCTCATGGCCGAACAGTTCGGATTCCAGCAGATGCTCGGGGATCGCTGCGCAATTGATGGAGATGAACGGCTTCTTGGCGCGGTTGGAGCGGCTGTGCACATAGCGCGCCAGCACTTCCTTGCCGGTGCCGCTTTCGCCGGTGACCATCACCGAAGCATCCGAGCCGGCGATCTGCTGCGCCAGCTTCACCACGCGGCCCATGGCTTCGTCGCGGAAGATCAGGTCACGGGAGTCATTGGCGACGGCTGCCAGCACGGCAGCGATCAGCTCCGGTTCCGGCGGCAGCGGGATGTATTCCTTCGCGCCGGCATGGATGGCCGCGACGGCAGCGCGGGCATCATTGGTGATGCCGCAGGCGACGATCGGCACATGGATGTGCTCGGCTTCGAGCCGCATCACGAGATCGCGGATGTCGAGGGCGACATCGACCAGCATCAGGTCGGCGCCCTTGCCGGAGCGCAGCACGTTCATGGCCTGGTCGTGCGCTTCGGCATGCACCACCGAGGCGCCGTTATCCATGGCGATCTTGGTCGCGGTGGTGAGCTGGCCCTTCAATGTCCCAACGATGAGAAGCCGCATGGTGATCTCCTGTTATCTCTTTGGTCGCGCCATTCCGGCGCGTAAAATCGGTTAGTTATCGGCCTTGATGATTTCGGTCATGGTGACGCCGAGCTTTTCCTCGACCAGCACCACTTCGCCGCGCGCCACCAGGCGGTTGTTCACATAGATGTCGATGGCCTCGCCGACGCGGCGATCGAGTTCGAGCACGGTGCCGGGTCCAAGCTTCAAAAGCTCGCCCACATCCATCTTCGAACGGCCGAGCACGGCCGAGACCTGCACCGGCACATCGAACACCGCTTCGAGATCGGCGGCGATGCGCGTGATGTTTTCTTCCTCGGCATAACCGACATCGCCGTTGACCATCGGGTCTCCAGCATTGAGGTCGGGAAGCGGCACCTGCGGATCGCTCATGGTTCAGTCCTCACGGGCCTTCAGTGTTGGTTACGGGACGCCATGTAGCGTCCGACGAGTTCGTTGATCTTGACGTCGATGGAGGCGCGGTCGAGCACCATGCCGCCGTCAGCCCATTCGATTTTGCAGTCGCCATTGGCGATGTCCGGCTCGGCGAGGATAACGAGGCGCCCGGGGAAGCCGCTCTGCTTGGCTTGTTTCTCGATCCGCTCTTTCGCTTCCTCATACAGCGCATCATTGATGCGGATGACGAGATGCGGCGTGGCGACGAGATGGCGGAAGCAATCATGCACCAGCGCCATGATTTCGGTCAGCGGCTCGCGGGCCACCAGCTCGCTGCACAATTTGCGCGCCACGGCGACGGCGACATCCACCGCCTCGGTTTCC
>CALRZK010000205.1:0-6192 GCA_943372615.1 Bradyrhizobium ivorense
TTGCGCGGCACTTGGTGTCGATATCGGCACCATTGCTGCGGATCGCCGCAAGACGCAAAGCGCGGCGGACATTGCCGCGATCGTTGCCGCCAGCAATCTCTCCAATGCGACCAATGCCGCCAGATCGGCGGTGACGAACAACAACTATCCGGCAACCGCCGTCACGAATGTCGAGCTCGGAACCTACACGGCCAATTCGAGCATCGCCGTGGCAAATCGGTTTGTGACGCCGGCGACGGGGACCGCGAATGCGGCGCGCGTCACTCTGCAGACATCGACGCCGCTGTATTTCAGCAAGTTCTTCATGGGCAGCAACTCCTTTACGATCAATACGCAGGCGGTTGCTGTCAACACTCAGATGGCTTCCTTCGCGATCGGCTCGCGTCTGGCATCGCTCAATGGCGGAATCCTCAACGGCGTACTCGGATCGTTGCTCGGCACGACATTGTCGCTCTCGGCGATGGACTATCAGTCGCTGCTGAATGCGCGCATCGATGCATTCGACTTCCTCTCGGCGCTGGCCACGCGCGTTAATCTCACAGCCGGGACCTATAGCAGCGTTCTCAATGCGAACATCAAAGTCGGCGACATTCTGGCTGCGGCTCTGGCGGCGCAGCAGTCGACCAATGGCGCCGGTAGCGCGACGACGGCGATGTCCACCATCTCCCAGGCCGCGACCTCTGCGACGGCCAAAATGACCCCGTTGTCGCTGATCGACGCCGGCCCGTATTCGAACCTATCGGTCGGCACCAAGCCTAAGATCGGCGTCAGCGTCTCGCTCTATGATCTGCTGCAGGCGACGGCCGGCATTGCTAATGGCAGTAGCCAGGTCAATACCGGCCTGAACATCTCGCTGCCCGGCATCGCAACCGTTCAGCTGATCGCGACCATCGGCCAGCGGCCGATCGGATCGAGCTGGGTCGCGGTCGGCACACAGGGTGTCAGCGTGCACACTGCGCAGACCCGTGTTCTGCTGCTGGTCCAGCTGGTGGGCAGTGGCGCCGCGTCGGTGGTGAATTTGCCGGTCTATGTGGAAGTCGCATCGGGCACCGCGACGCTGAACAACGTGTCCTGCGGCTATCCGAACGTCAACACGTCGACGGTCACGCTCGGCGTGACGCCCGGCATTGTCGATGCATGGATCGGCAACGTATCGGCGGCCGATCTCAACAATATCACCACCAAGCCCAATCCCGGCCCGGCCACCTTGGTCAATCTGGGTCTCATCACCGTCACTGGCAGTGCTCATGCGGGCATGGGCAATACGACGCCCACCAATGTCGTCTTCAACTACTCCGACATCACCTCGCAGACCAAGAAAACGGTGACGACCACCAACTTCACGTCGTCACTCATCGGCAGCCTGCTCGGAAATCTCAATCTCAATGTCAACGTCATCGGACTTGGCATTCCGATCCCCGGCCTTGGTGCGCTGGTCGCTGGCATTCTCAGCGCCGCCACCGGGTCACTCGATCAATTGCTGGCGGGCGTGCTCTCCAGCCTTGGCGTCGGACTTGGACAAGCCGATGTGTGGGTCAACGGCATCCGCTGCGATGGCGCAGTGTTGGTGAACTGATGCGTATGCGTAAACGAAACTGAATCCTCAATTTTTTGAAAGGGAAATACTCATGCCATACGAGACCTCGAGCCGCCCGAACGTGAACCGCAAGCGCTCTGTTGTTGTGTCCAAGAAGCGCACCAGCGTCAGCCTGGAAGACAGCTTCTGGGCCAGCCTGCAGGCGATCGTAAAAATGGAGAACACGACAATCGAACACTATATCGAGAAGATCGAGCGCAAGCGCGATACGCCGAACCTGTCGTCGAACCTGCGCATTGCCGTGCTGGAATACTATCAGCAGCTCGCAGCGCGAAGCATGGTCGCCGGCATGCCGGAAGGCTCCGCGCCCAGTGTCGTGCCGAAGCAAGGCGAACGCCAAGGGCAGCTCGCGGAGAAGGTCGCGGCCTATTGGAATCGCATCGGCGACAACAAGCAGCTGGCCGATTAGGCCAGCCGCTACGACCTGATTTTATGTGATTTGAAATGCGACGCGCGATGGGGCGCGCCGTCGGTCCGATTTTTTCAGCCCAGATCTTAGAGGCAATGGCTTTTTCAGCCACGGAGCATCCTATGTTCAATCGACGCAGCAAATTGGAATTGCAGAATGCGTTGGCGCAAGCGGCTGCCATCAGCCGCTCGCAGGCGGTGATCGAGTTCACTCTCGACGGAACGATCATCACCGCCAACGATAATTTCCTCTCCGCGATGGGCTACGCGCTCGACGAGATCAAGGGCAAGCATCACAGCCTGTTCGTCGATCAGGCGACGCGTGACAGCGCTGCCTATCGCGAGTTCTGGGGTAACCTTAACAAGGGCCAGTTTCAGGCGGCTCAGTACAAGCGGGTGGCCAAAGGCGGACGGGAGATCTGGATCGAGGCCAGCTACAATCCGATCCTCGATGACAGTGGCAAACCCTACAAGGTGATCAAGTTCGCCACTGATATCACGGCAAGCAAGATGGCAAGCCTCGACGCTCAGGGCAAGATCACTGCGATCGATCGGGCCCAGGCGGTGATCGAGTTCAATCTCGATGGCAACATCATCACAGCAAACGAAAATTTCCTGGCGACCGTCGGCTATGCGCTCCCGGAAATCCAGGGCCGGCATCACAGCATGTTTGTCGAGCCCCAGGAGCGCGACGGCAATGCCTATCGCGATTTCTGGGCGCGGCTCGGACGCGGTGAATATCAGGCCGCCGAATACAAGCGTGTCGGCAAGGGCGGCAAGGAAATCTGGATTCTTGCGACGTACAATCCGATTCTCAACGATGTCGGCAAGCCCTTCAAGGTGGTGAAATTCGCCACCGACGTCACCCAGCAGAAGCTGAAGGCGGCGGATAGCGACGGCCAGATGCAGGCGATCCGCAAGTCGCAGGCGGTGATCGAATTCCGGATGGACGGCACGATCATCACGGCGAACCAGAACTTTCTGGATACGCTCGGCTATTTGCTCGATGAGATCCGTGACCGTCATCACAGCATGTTTGTCGATCCCATGGAGCGTTCAGCGGCGGCCTATGGTGAATTCTGGGCCAGCCTCAATCGCGGCGTCTATCAGGCCGCCGAATACAGGCGAATCGGCAAAGGCGGTCGTGAAGTCTGGATTCAAGCTTCCTACAATCCGATCTTCGATCTTAATGGCAAGCCGTTCAAAGTGGTGAAATACGCCACCGATATCACCGTCCAGGCGATGGCGCGAATGAAGGCCGAACGTGCGCGGTCGCTGATCGAATCCGTGGCGGCCGGAAGCGAGGAGATGAATGCGTCGATTCGCGAAATCTCCGAAACCATGGTGAAGTCGCGACAGACCGCCGAAGCTGCGGTGAACCAGGTCGAGACCGCGGATTTTCAGGCGCAGCGGCTGACATCGGCGGCGCATGCCATGGGTGGCATTGTCGGATTGATCGGAGATATCACCGGCCAGATCAATCTGCTGGCGCTTAACGCGACCATCGAGTCGGCGCGTGCAGGCGAAGCGGGTCGCGGTTTCGCTGTCGTGGCATCTGAAGTGAAAAACCTGGCCAATCAGGCCAAACAGGCCACCGACAAGATCTCGAGCGAAATCGAATCCCTCAATGGCATCTCTGGTGACGTCGTCAGTGCGCTGGTGACGATCAAACAGGCCATCGAGCACGTCAACGAATTCGTCACCTCGACCGCTGCCGCGGTGGAGGAGCAAAGCACGGTGACGTCGGATATGTCGGACAATATGCAGCGGGCGGCTGCAGAGCTGGCATAGCGTCCCGTCGAACGCCATCTTTGCATCATCCGCGGCCGTGCTAATGTCGCGGATGATGGCTCCCTTCAATCCCGCCACGCGGACGGCAATCGAGGCCCGCGTCGCCGAATTCACCCGCCTCGAAGACAACACGACGTCCGCGCAGCCGCTCAAGCGCGCGGCCGTGGCGCTGGTGCTCGCCCATGCGGACAATGAAGCGGCCACCGGGCTGTTGCTGACATTGCGCGCCTCCAGTCTTCGGGCGCACAGCAATCAATGGGCGCTGCCGGGTGGGCGTTGCGATCCCGGCGAAACACCGATCGAGACGGCGCTGCGTGAACTCGATGAGGAATTGGGCCTGCGGCTTGGCACGGATGATGTCATCGGGGTGCTCGACGACTATCCGACGCGGTCCGGATATCTGATCACACCTGTGGTGATGTGGGCTGAGGATAGCAGGCAGCTGGTGCCCAATCCGGACGAGGTTGCTTCGGTGCACCGTATTTCGTTGACCGAGCTGCTGCGCCCGCGCGCGTTCGATTTCATCAGCATTCCCGAGAGCGAGCGTCAGGTGATCCGCTACAGCCATTTCGGCCATATGATCCACGCGCCCACCGCGGCACTGGTCTATCAGTTCAGCGAACTCATGGCCGGGCGCATCACCCGCGTTGCGGAACTGGAACAGCCCGTCTTCGCCTGGAAGTAGTGCAAGCCGTTGCGCGGCATCGGCGTTTGCGCGACGATGCCTGCAACAAAATGCACTTCGGGAGGATTGTCATGGCGCGATTGTGGGCGAGGGGATTGTGCGTGGTTTTTTCCTTGCTGGCTGCCAGTCACGCAAGCGCGCAGAATTTTCCCGATCATCCGATCACGCTGATCATTCCCTTTGCGCCCGGCGGAAGCACATCGATCGTCGGCCGCGCCATCGCCGACAAGATGAGCGAGCAGCTTGGCGAGAAGGTGATCGTCGATAACAGGCCCGGCGCAGGCGGAACCGTCGGCACGCGCGCAGTCGCGAAGGCGGCGCCTGACGGTTACACGATTGGCCTCGGTTACACCGGCACGCTGGCGATCGGTCCGACGCTCTATGCCAAGGCGGGTTACGATCCACGCAAGGATTTTGCGCCAATCGGCATGATTGGGCACTCGCCGAATTCGATCGTCGTGCACCCGACGTTTCCGGCCAAGACGGTTGCCGAACTGATCGCTTATGCCAAGGCGAATGCTGGCAAGCTCAATTTCGGCTCGGCAGGGGCGGGGACAGCGAGCCACATCACCGGCGAATATTTCGCCAAGGCCGCCGGCATCACCCTGGTTCACGTGCCTTACAAAGGAACCGGGCCTGCGCTGGTGGATCTGATCGGTGGCCATATCCCGATGGCCTTTGCGCCGGTCCCTGCGACCCATGCCAACATTGTCGGCGGGCAGCTTCGCGGCATCGCGGTCACGAGTTTGGTACGCGCCAGCCTGCTGCCGGATGTTCCGACAGTCGCAGAATCCGGCCTGCAAGGTTTTGACGCATCTCTGGCTTATGGGCTTGTCGCGCCGGCCGGCACACCGCGGCCGATTATCGAGCGGTTGAATACGGAATTGCGCAAGGCGCTGGACGCCGAGGATGTCCGCAAGCGCCTGCAGCAAGACGGAACCGAGCCAGTGCCTGGTTTGCCCGAGGACTATGCCGCGTTCATCGACAAGGACGAGGCCAAATGGGCGCAGATCGTGAAATCGAGCGGCGCGAAGGAGGAGTAAAGCGACAGCATTCAGGTACGGTGCGCTGTTTGGTCGTCCTGCCCGGCCTCATTGGCAAGACAATATTCACCAAACTGCTCCAACGTGACGAGGGCTGAAAGCTATCTCATACCGATGATCCGTGCGGGGCGGCGCGTGGTCATTGATGTTTCCATGGATGCGCGCTGATTGCAGCGCGCGAACCCGACAGGTCGCATGTCTCATTCGCTTCGCATCTCTGCCATCGTCCTTCCGCTCGCCATGCTGCTGAGCACGTCCGTCCTCGCCCTTGATGCATCGTCGCTGCCTGCGTCGGTGTCCAATGCCATGGCGCAAGGCGCGTCGCCGCAGGCGATCGCAGACTATCGCCGCAAGCTTGCCGAATATCAGGAAGCGCGTGCTGCTTTCGACCAGGACGCAGGCGCCTATTGGAATGCGATTGCCGAGAAGCGGAAGATCCGCTTCGCCAAGCGCCGTGAAGGCCAGGCGATCTCGCTCAATGATTACGTGCTGGAGCAGGCGCCCTTATACGAGGGGCCGAAGCGCCCCGTGAATCCTGAGCCGGATCCAGACACCGGCCCGCGCGTCCGCAAGGATCTGCCGGTGGTCGCCGACTTCCTCGGCGCGGCTCGATCGGAATTTCAGTTCGCGCCACAGCGCCCCAGCAGCGAGATGGAATTCAAGCGTGC
>CALRZK010000206.1:0-6163 GCA_943372615.1 Bradyrhizobium ivorense
ATGCCGACGACGAGGGCGCCAATGATCAGGAAGAGGATATTGCGGTTGCCGGACATGAAGTCTCCGAGGGGCCATTCAAGGGGCCGTTGGTGATGCAAGTTACGGATGCGCGCCCGATTCTGAAAGCACGCAGCCGTCCCCCATAATTACGATCCCCCCGCAACGGTTCCACGACGCGGCTTAGCCTTTGGTCTGTGGTGAGCCCGCAAACTTGCAGCCGACGCCTTCGCCAGTGTCTCCGCCGCTGCAACCAGCTTGCGCATCGGGTGCCCGGAAAAGCCGAGCACGAAGCCGGGTGCCGGGCGGGCGCGCAGATAGGTGTCGGCGAGCAGCCAGCCCTCGATGCCAGCGGAAGCCTTGGCGTCTGCCGCAATCTGCAGGGGTGTTGTCGGCGCAAACTTCGCCACCAGATGCAGGCCTTGCGACGGGACAGGGACGGTGAGGTGCCCGTCGGACGCTTCCGTCAAAGTATGCGCCAGCGCATCGCGCGCCTCGCGATACCGGCCGCGCATCTTGCGCAGATTAGCGGCGAAGGCGCCGGAATTCAGCATGTCGGCAATGGCGCCTTCCATCACCGTGGCCGGGAAGCGATCCATCGCAGCACGTGCGGCGGCGACCGGCCCGATCAGGCTTTCCGGCAAAGCGCAGTAGCCGATGCGCAGGCCGGGAAACAGCGTTTTGGCGAAGGTGCCCATATAGACGACGCGGCGCAGGTGATCGATGCCCGCCAATGCGAGCAGGGGGGCGCCGTCATAGCGGAATTCGCTGTCGTAGTCGTCCTCGAACACGAAGGCGTTTGCCGCGCGCGCCCAGTCCAGCAGTTCAAGCCGGCGCGGCATCGCCATCTGCACCCCGAGCGGAAACTGATGCGATGGCGTGACATAGGCGGCGCGCGCATGCGGGGCCGATGCGCGGCCTTTGGCGACGATCATGCCGTGGTCGTCTACCGGTACCGAGACCGGCTTGCCGCCATAATGCTCGATGGATTTTCGCGCCGCGGGGTAGCCGGGATCCTCGACCCAGATCTGTTCGCCCGGCTTGAGAATGGCGGACAGTACGATGCGCAGGCCGTGCTGGGTGCCCGATGTCAGCATGATCTGATCGGGATCGCAGCGCAGGCCGCGCGCCGAGAGCAGGTGATTGGCGATGGCGATGCGGAGTTCGCGGCTGCCACGGGGATCGCCGTAATGCAGATGCTCGCTGCCGAAGGCGCGCATGCGACGGCCCACGAACGCGCGGAAGCGACGCAGCGCCGTCTCGTCGATATCGGTGCAGCCGAGCGCCAGAGTGCCGCGCTGCGGCTCGGCGATTGCGATACGCTTCGGTGTCTTGTCGCTGGCCGCTGCTGGGATGCGTTCTGCGACGAACGTGCCGGAGCCGACGCGCGCGACAGCAAAGCCATCGGTGATCAGTCGCTCATAGGCATCGGTGACGGTGTTGCGACGAAAGCCGGTCTGTTCGGCGAGATGTCGCGACGGCGGCAGTCCTTCGCCGGGCTTGGCTCTGCCTGACGTGATGGCATGACGCAGTGCCTGATAAAGGCGATCCGGTGCGGAGGCCTGTTGGTCGATATGCGCGCCATCGAGATCAAGCGGCAGAGCATGTGGGCTCGCTGCCATCGATGTCTTCGGGCGAAAATTGGTCGGAATTTTTCGCATGGAATTGGCACTATCGCAGACCAATCGGCGCGCTACAACACATTCGAACGCTTCCAATCCACGAGGATCATGCTGTGAGTACGGCCGAACTGACGACCACTGACGAGACTGCGCCATCCTATCCGCTCACCGGCCGCAACCGCGTGAAGCGGCGGCATGACCGCGGCTTTTATGATCATGAGACCGTGCATAAAATTTTGGACGCTTCGATGATGTGCCACGTCTCCTATGTGATCGACGGCCAGCCTTACTGCACGCCGACCTTCTTCTGGCGCGAGGGCACCAAGCTTTACTGGCACGGCTCCAGCGCCAGCCGCATGCTGAAGAACCAGACTGCGCATCAGCGCGTCTGTCTCACCGTCGCCTTCCTCGACAGTCTTGTGTTGGCGCGCTGCGGCTTCAATCACTCGGCCGACTATCGCGCCGTGATGGCGTTCGGAAACGCCTATCTCGTCACCGATCCCGCGGAGAAGGATCGCGCCGGCATTGCCATGGTCGATCGTTTCTTCCCCGATCGCACCGCGAGCCTGCGCGCCACCACGGCGCAGGAGATGAAGGCGACATCCTTCATCGCCATGGAGATCGAGGAAGCTTCAGCAAAAATCCGCGCCAAGGGCGTGGCGGATGACGATGAAGACTATGAGTTGCCGATCTATGCCGAGCGCATTCCGGTGAAAACTGTCATTGGCGCGCCTGAACCATGCCCGCGCTTGCTGCCGGGTGTTGAGCGGCCTGCGTCGTTGCAGATTTTCAGCGAAGGCCGGTTGCTCGATGATGCACTGACGGATGCCTACGCGCTGGAATATCCAAATGGGTGAAAGCTACGGCCACAACGCCTTCACGATGGCATCGAGTCCATCGGTCAACGCCGCCGGTCCCGGCTGCAGGATTAGCGGCGATTTGATCTCGACAATGCGATTATTGCGAACAGCCGGAATGTCATGCCATCCCGGCCGCTGCTTGATCCTCTCGGTGGCGACTTTCTTGCCGCACCAGGAGGCGAGGATCACATCCGGCATGGCCTCGCGGACCTGATCCGGCGACACGATCCGATCCTTCGCCGCTTTCTGGAATCGCATCTGCGGAAACACGTCGATTCCGCCGGCGAGCTCGATCAGTTCCGACACCCAACCGATGCCGGTGATGAGCGGATCGTCCCATTCCTCGAAATAAACGCGCGGTTTGGCCTGCCGCAATTGTGCCGCCGTGTTGACGCTGGAAAGCCGCAACGAAAGCTGCGTCACCAGCGCATCGGAACGTGTTTTCGCGTCAACTAGAGCGCCCAACGTGCGGATCATTGCGAGGATTCCGACGATGTCGCGCTGATTGAAAATATGCACGGCAATGCCGGCACGGATCAGCGCAGCCGCGATCTCGGCCTGCAAATCCGAAAAGCAGAGAACGAGATCCGGCTCCAGCGCGAGAATCTTTGGCACATCCGCGGAGATGAATGCCGACACCCGCGGCTTCTCCTTCCGCACCTGCGGCGGCCGCACCGCATAGCCGGAGACGCCGACAATCCGATCCTGCTCGCCGAGCAGATACAACGTCTCCACGGTCTCTTCCGTGAGGCAGACAATACGTTCGGGCGGGTAGCTGCGCATGGCATCGCTATGCCGCGGAAAACAGGCCTTGTCACGATGCGCCGCATCCGGCTCCATAGGTGATCAGTCCGCACCACGACGGACGATTGTACAGGGAGAATTCGATGACGCTGCTCGACAAGATCAAAAGCATTCCGATGCCGTTCTCGGTATCCATGGGCGTCACCTTCGTCGAAGCCGCGCCGGAGCGTGTGGTCGCTACCATGCTGGTGCGCGAGGATCTCTGCACGACGCGGCACACGATCCACGGCGGCGCCGTGATGGCGCTGGCCGATGCGGTCGGCGCCGCAGCTACGGTGATCAACCTGCCGGAAGACGCCAAGGGCACCACCACCATTGAGAGCAAAACCAATTTCGTCGGCGGCGCCGCTGCCGGCATCACCGTCCGCGCCACCGCGACGCCGATCCATCGCGGCCGCCGCACCCAGGTCTGGCAGACGCGGATCGAGACCGAGGAGGGCAGGCTGGTCGGCGTGGTGACGCAGACGCAGCTGGTGCTCTGATCTCGCTCACGGTGAATTTTCGTTAACTTTCAAAGCTATTGCATAGCTCGCCTGCGACAGGCGCGGTCTTGCCGCAGGGCTTCGATCTTGTAATTCGTTGTGCGATGCACAATATTGGGGTTGTACAAGAATCTCAGGTGTTCCGGGCGGCTAACCGCCGGAATTTGATCATGTTTAGCCCCGCAACCATCATCGCAATCGCCAACGGCGCGCCCAAGGCTTTAGCTAAGGCTTCGGCCAAGAGCGGACCGGTCCGTATCCTCGCGACCAGCGAGCTCCCGCTGTTCCGCGACCATCTGCTCCGCCTCGATCGCGAGAGCCGCCGCGACCGTTTCAACGGTTCGCTGTGCGATGACTGGGTCGCGAAATATGCCGAGCGCTCGGTGCATGACGGCACGGTGATCCTCGCTTACTTCGAAGATGGCATCATTCGCGGTGCCGCCGAACTGCATCAGGCCGACCTCGTCAATGTCGAGCCGGAAGTCGCTTTCAGCGTCGAATCCTGTATGCGCCGCAAGGGCGTCGGCAGCATCCTGTTCACCCAGCTGATCGCGAAGGCGAAGTCGATGGGTTACAAGAAGCTGCGCGTGACCACCGGTGCGCAGAACGATGCGATGCGCGCACTGGCCGGCAAGTTCGGCGCAAAACTGTCGTTCCGCCATGGCGAATCGACGGGCCTGATCGATCTGACGACGCAGGAAGTGCCTGCCAAGACGCCGGCGCCGAAGAAGAAGGCAGGCGCGATGGATCTGGCAAAGGCCGTGACGGACTACAATCGTGCGGCCTGGAAGGTCTGGTTCACCTCGGCCGGCATCGGCAATATGGAATAAGACCGCCGCTCTCACGCGCGACCAGGACAAACAAAAAGCAGGGCGCCGGCCCTGCTTTTTTCATGTCTGATGAAATCCGATTGATGGGATCACGCCCGCTTGGCGACCGCGATCTTGCGGGTGACGCGACGCTCGACAACCACCGTGCGCTGTGCGCCCTGTTCGCCGGCAATGACACGGCTGACGCGCAACATGCCAGACGGGCGGCTGGCCTTCTTGACCTGCGCCTGAACTTCCTCAACCGGCAGGCCCATCAGCGAGGCTGCGATTTCGGCCTGCTGGTCGAGGTCTTCCGTGATGCCGATGGCTGCGAAGATGGCCTCATCCAGGGTCGGCGGATCATGCCGCACGCGCCGGGTGCCATATTTCGTGTTCCACTCGCCGCTCATCGTCCTGCCTCTGGTTGTATATTGGCTTCCTAACGAAGCCATTGTTGCATTGCAATATGAAAAACCCATGGCAAGGCAGCCATGCGACAATGCGTCCATATCGGGTTAAACTGATTTGCTGAATAGCTTTATTGCAAAGCTTAGTCCGGCGCCAGATCGCATGCCGGTTGCGGCCACTTTTCCAGCGCCTGGTGGCCGGCTGTCGTCAGCCCATAGATGCCGCGCGCGATCGGCTCGAACCAGCCATAGACATTCCGGTGCAGGATCTTCTGCGCGTCGGGATAGACCGGCTTCAGCTCCTTGAGCTTGCGCGGGCCGAGGGCGAGGGCCGCCGCACAGCCGAGTGCTTGCTGGCGATAGGCCGTCATGATCGGCGTCTTGGTGCTGCCGCCGAGCGCTGGGTCGCCGATCCGTTTCTTGTGCTCGGTCACGAGACGCGCGCGCTTCTTGGGATTGCGGCGCGGGGCGGTGGTCGGTGGCTCGACGAGGACCTCGACCGTGCCGGCGTCGGTGACGCCCAACATGCCAAAGCCGAGGCGGCGGCAGAGATTGCGGTAGCGCGCATCGCTCTCGCGGCCCTTGCCGCGGATCGACATTTTCGCGGCGATCCACAATTCGTCGCAGGCGCCAGCGCGCTCCACCGCCTGCAGGATCAGCTCCAGATTAAAGGACAGCTTGAGTTCGCCGATCACCACGATCGGCGGATCCTCGCCCTTCAGCGCCACCAGGTCGCAGCCCTGAATCTCGCCCTTCACCGAAAAGCCGAGGCCTTCGAGGAAGCGTTTGACGGGGAGATAGAGCGACGTTTCCAAGGCGAGGTCCGGTGTGTGGCGACAGATTGAAGCGGGCCGGCGGGCAATGGAACCGCGACTCGCTGCGCGGAGTTTAACCGCGCCATCGCGACTTGGCATTCTCAAGCACCTTGCGAACACCATCGGAGCTCACGTGAAAACATTGCTAGAAACGACTGATAGCTTTGGTGTTTTGCCTCATCTTGTCGCTCTGTCCATCGCTTATATTTTGGCGCTTCCAATCGGTTGGAATCGCGAACGCGCCGAACGCAGCGCCGGGCTGCGGACCTTTCCTCTGGTGGCGCTGGCCACCTGCGGCATCGTTCAGGCTACCGAGGGCATTCTGAACGGACACCCGGAAGGCACGGCGCGCATCATCGAGGGGCTG
>CALRZK010000207.1:0-6152 GCA_943372615.1 Bradyrhizobium ivorense
TGCTCGCCGCCGCCGCCCAGAACATCAAGAAGATCGCTCTTGCGCTCGCCCCACGGCTCGCACCGGCATGAACCCACGCAGGTGACGGCCTGCCTCCTCATAAAAACAAACCCCGCCAAAAATCGACGGGGTTTGTCAGTAGTCTGAGGCGCCCGGTTACGGGCGCCTTTTTTACTCTCAGTTATCTTAGCGCTCAGTGCGTGACCTTGTTGATTTCCGGCAGCAGGCAGATGTCGCCGATATCGGCGCTGGCCTGCGCTCCCGCTGCGCCGGCGGCTGGAGCGGTGGCTGCCTTTTGGCCCGCAGGAGCCTTGGCGCCGGTGGTCGGGGTCGGCGCGGTCTTGGCCATCGTGTTGCTGCCGGGCGCGGGAGCAGGTGTCATCTTGCCACCTGCCGGTGTGCCCTTCGCCCCGGCTGCGACGGCATTCTTCGCCGTGGCATTGGACGGGCTCGACGGGATCGACGGGCCCACACGAGTCCAGGTCTGGCCGCCGCACAGGAAGCCGAGCACACAACCTTCGACTTCAAGTTCGTTCGTGGTGTCGCCGACTTTGATGCTGGACTTGTAGAATTTGCCGTCCTTGGCGTTGTAGATCTGACCTGCCCACTTATCCTTTGCGGCATTGGGCTTCATGTCGAGAATCATCGCGTGGCCAAGCGTCGGGCGCGCTTTCTTGGTGGCGTCCGGGTTGTTCTTGTCGGTCATCCCTGGGGTCTGTTCCCAGGAGATCGCGCCCCACATGCTGCCACCGCACTCGGCGATACGGACATGGGCAACGCCGTCTTCGACCTTCCAGTCACCAGTGGGATCGGCTGCAAATGCGGGTGTCAGCCCTGCCGAAAGCAAGCCTGCCGAAAAAAGGATTCCGCAATATGTGAGACTGCGCGTAGGAATGCGTGGGCGCTGCAACATGTTCAAACCTATGCTTAAGTAGCGTTTCTTGGCGTATGACTTTGCGTGAAAGGTCAAATCGCCGCATTTTCCGTTTTCAGTTGACGAAGCGACCACCAACCGACGTATGTAACTCATGGTATATCCGAATCTAGATGTCTCCGAGATGTTTGTCGAAAGGGAGGCGCAGCGTAGCTCGATGCATACGCGCCACCTTAACGAACAGATGGTCCGTGTTCTCAAGACCATCGGATATGACGTTGGCTTCCAGAAGGGCACCGGCCAGTATCTGTTCGATCGGGAAGGCGCCCGTTACCTCGATCTACTCAGCGGATTTGGCGTTTTTGCGATTGGTCGCAATCATCCGGTCATGCGCGATGCGCTCAAGTCCGTGATTGATGCGGATCTGCCTAATTTGGTGCAGATGGACGTCTCTACACTCGCCGGTATTCTCTCCGAAAAGCTGCTCGAACATGTCCCCTATATGGACAAGGTATTTTACGCGAATTCGGGCGCGGAAACCGTCGAGGCCGCGATCAAATTTGCGCGCAACGCCACCGGCCGCAACGAGATCATCTATTGCGATCACGCCTATCATGGCCTGACTTATGGCGCATTGTCGCTGACCGACGACACCAATTTCCGCTCCGGTTTCGGCCCGTTGCTGCAGGGCTGCTCGGTGGTGCCGTTCAACGATCTCGAAGCGCTGGAAAAGGCGCTGTCGTCGAAGCAGGTCGCGGCCTTCATCGTCGAGCCGATCCAGGGCAAGGGCGTGAACCTGCCGTCCGATGACTTCCTGTCCGGCGCACTGGCGCTGTGCCGCAAATACGGCACGCTGTTCATTGCCGACGAAATCCAGACCGGCCTCGGCCGCACCGGTAAGTTCCTCGCTATCGAGCACTGGAATATCGAGCCGGACATGATCCTGCTCGCCAAGGCGCTGTCGGGTGGTCACGTGCCTGTCGGTGCGCTGCTGACCCGGAAATCGATCTTCGACAAGATCTTCAATCGCATGGATCGTTCGCTGGTCCATGGCTCGACCTTCGGCAAGAACGATCTCGCGATGGCCGCGGGTATCGCGACGCTGGAGATCATGAAGCACGAGAAGTTGGTCGAGAACTCGGCCAAGCGCGGCGCTGAAATTCGGCTCGCTCTGCAGAACATGATTCCTGAATTCGAGCTGCTCAAGGAAGTGCGCGGCAAGGGGCTCATGATCGGCGTCGAATTCGGTCCGCCGAAGTCGCTGCGCCTGAAGGCCTCGTGGAACATCCTGGAGTCGGCCAGCAAGGGCTTGTTCTGCCAGCTGATCACGGTGCCGCTGTTCAAGGATCAGAAGATCCTGACCCAGGTCTCCGGCCACGGCAGTCACACCATCAAGCTGCTGCCGCCGCTGACGGTGAACGAGGACGACACCAGGTGGATTACCGATTCGTTCCGCACGGTCATCGCCGACAGCCACAAGGTGCCCGGCGCGATCTGGTCGCTCGGCAAGACGCTGGTCGATAACGCCGTGCGGAAGTCGGCGTAAGTCTTACTTCCCGTCTTCAACAATCATCGACGCGCCCTTTTCTGCGATCATCGCGGTGGGCGTGTTGGTGTTGCCGGACGTAATCGTCGGCATGATCGACGCGTCCACGATGCGCAATCCGTCGATGCCATAAAAGCGTAGCCGCTCATCGACAACAGCTCCCGCATCGTTCGCCGTGCCCATCTTCGCAGTGCCAACCGGATGAAAGATCGTGGTGCCGATATCGCCAGCTGCTTTGGCCAGAGACTCGGCATCGTCACCTACCGACGGGCCGGGCAGATACTCTTCCGGTCGATAGGCCGCGAGCGCCTTCTGCTTCATCAGTTTGCGCGTCACGCGGATTGCATCCGCTGCAACCTGACGATCTTCATCCGTCGAGAGATAATGTGGCGCAATCGATGGAGCCTCATCCGGCTTGCTTGAGCGCAGCCTGATCTCGCCGCGTGAGGTCGGTCGCAGATTGCAGGCGCTGACGGTGATCGCGGGAAAGCGGTGCAGGGGATCGCCAAATTTGTCGAGCGACAACGGCTGCACGTGAAATTGGATGTTGGCCCGCTCGCGATGCGGATCCGAGCGCGTAAAAATCCCGAGCTGCGATGGCGCCATGGTCAGCGGACCGCGGCGGCGCAGCGCATAGTCGATGCCCATCCAGCCGCGGCGGAACAGATTGTAATAGGTCTCGTTCAGCGTGCGCACGCCGGAGACCTTATAGATCGCACGCTGCTGCAGATGGTCCTGCAGATTGCGGCCGACGCCTTGCTTGTCGAGCACGACATCGACACCGGCCTCGGACAGCCATTCGGCGGGGCCGACGCCCGAGCGCTGCAGCAGATGCGGTGAGCCGACCGCGCCGGCGCACAGCACGACTTCGCCTTTGCTGCGCGCCTCTATCTGCTGGCCGTTCTGCGTGAACTTCACTCCGACCGCGCGGCCATTCTCGACGATCAGGCGATCGACCATGACACCGGTTTCGAGCCGCAGATTAGGACGGTTCAGCACCGGCTTGAGGAAGCCGCGCGCCGACGACCAGCGGCGCCCGCGCTTCTGGTTCACATGAAAATATCCGATGCCTTCATTGTCGCCGGTGTTGAAATCATCGGTGCGACGAATGCCCATTTCGGACGCCGCATCTGCCACGGCGTCGAGCACGTCCCATGACAGCCGCGGCGCCTCGATGCGCCAGCCGCCGCCGACGCCGTGATGCTCGCTCGCACCAAGGAAGTGATCTTCCAGCTTGAGGAAGGATTTCAGCACATCATCATAGCCCCAGCCGGTGAGGCCGAGCTGGCGCCAGTGATCGTAATCCGCCGCCTGTCCGCGCATCGAGATCATCGCATTGATGGCCGATGACCCACCGATCACCTTGCCGCGCGGATAGGCCAGCGAACGACCATTGAGGCCCGGCTCCGGCTCGGTACGAAACATCCAGTCGGAGCGGGGATTGCCGATGGCGAAGAGATAGCCGACCGGGATGTGAAACCAGATCCAGTTGTCGCGGCCGCCGGCTTCCAGCAGCAGCACCCGCTTTGTCGGATCAGCCGAGAGACGGTTGGCGACGATGCAACCTGCGGTGCCTGCGCCTACAACGATATAGTCGAAATCACCCTCGAGCCGCGTCATCATTCCCTGCCAGTCACGGTTCATTGCCGTATTATGACGGCTTAGCGGCCGCCCGCTGCCATGTACAGACGACCATTGCATAGAAGCCCGGCTTGGGCAGTTGGCACGTCGCGTGCTAGGCTCCGACCAGCAGATTTCATTGCAAGCGAGCCTATCCATGTCGATCATTGACCGCATCGCCGAATTGCAGCCCGAGATCACGGCCTGGCGCCGCGACCTGCATCAGCATCCGGAGCTGCTCTACGATGTGCACCGCACCGCAGCTTTCGTGGCGGAGAAGCTGAAGGCGTTTGGCTGCGACGAGGTGGTCGAGGGCATTGGCCGCACCGGCGTGGTCGGTGTGATCAAAGGCAAAAAGGGGAAGGGCTCGGTCATCGGCCTGCGCGCCGACATGGATGCGCTGCCGATCGAGGAGCAGACCAACCTGCCTTACGCCTCGAAAGTGCCCGGCAAGATGCATGCCTGCGGCCATGACGGCCATACCTCGATGCTGCTCGGCGCCGCGCAATATCTCGCTGAGACCCGCGATTTCGCCGGCGATGCCGTGGTGATCTTCCAGCCCGCCGAAGAGGGCGGTGCCGGCGCCGATGCGATGATCAAGGACGGGCTGATGGATCGCTTCGGCATCCAGAAGGTCTATGGCATGCACAACAATCCGGGCATGCCGATCGGCTCGTTCTCCATGCGCACCGGCCCGATCATGGCGGCAATGGACCGCATCTCCATCACCATCGAGGGGGTCGGTGGCCACGCGGCCTATCCGCACAAGACCATCGATCCCGTCTTGGCCGGCTCACAGCTCATCGTGGCGTTCCAGTCGATTGTGTCACGCACCGTCAGCCCGCTGGATTCCGCCGTCATCTCGATCTGCGAATTCCACGCCGGCCATGCCAGCAATGTCATTCCGGCCTCGGCCGAGCTGCGCGGTACGGTGCGCACGCTCCGCAAGGAAGTGCGAGATCTCGTCGAGAAGCGCATGAATGAAGTTTGTGCCGGCATTGCGCTGCAGACGGGCGCGCGGATCGCGCTGAATTATGATCGCGGCTATCCGGTCGTGGTCAATCATCCCGCAGAAACCGAGCTGGCAGCGAAGATCGCCGGCGAAGTCGGTGGCGTCACCAATGTCGCGACTGACATGGAGCCGGTGATGGGCGCGGAGGACTTCGCCTATATGCTCGAGGCGCGCCCCGGCGCCTTCATCTTCATGGGCAATGGCGACAGCGCCGGCCTGCATCACCCCGCCTATAATTTCAACGACGATGCCATCGTCTATGGTTCGTCTTACTGGGTGAAGCTGGTGGAGACCTCGCTGGCGGCGTAACGGCTGCTTGCTTGATTGAACGCATTTCGCCTTCGAGCCGACCAATGGATGGGAGACATCCATGGAAGCGCTCGAAGGCCTGCTTCACCTGATCGCTTTTCTGTTCCGATGCGTGGCCGCGCTGTTCGACGTGTTGGACGTGCTGCAGCTTCTGCACGGCGTCCTCAACTTTATCTGGGAGATGATCTTCCGGATCGCGTCGGCCGTGCACTGGCTGTTGAGCCGATTGGCGGACTGGCTTCTTCAGCGGCCGCGTAGTCAGGCATTTGTCGACTCTGCCGCTCAAGCGCCGGAACAAGAAAACAAAGGTCACGTTGAGCAGCGGGAAACAACCCGCTACCGCCAACGGAGTGCGTCATGGCCGCCAAAGACAAAGATCTCAACGATCTCTTCCTCGATACGCTCAAGGACATCTACTTCGCCGAAAAGCAGATCCTGAAGGCTCTGCCGAAAATGGCCAAGGCCGCAACGTCAGATAAATTGCGCGCCGCCTTCGAGAAACATCACGACGAAACCGAAGGCCAGATCGATCGCCTCGAACAGATTTTCGAGCTGCTGGAGAAGCCCGCGCGTGGCAAAACCTGCGACGCCATCCTCGGCATTCTCGACGAGGGCAAGGAGATCATGGACGAATACAAGGGCACGAGTTCACTCGATGCCGGCCTGCTCGCAGCAGCCCAGGCCGTCGAGCATTATGAGATCTCGCGCTATGGCACGCTGAAGACGTGGGCCACCGAGCTCGGCATGAAAGACGCCGCCAAGCTGCTCGACCAGACGTTGAGCGAGGAGAA
>CALRZK010000208.1:0-6149 GCA_943372615.1 Bradyrhizobium ivorense
CCCCGGCTACGCTGCTCTTCGCCGGGTCGACCTCTCCCCGTAAAGAACGGGGAGAGGTTAAGAAAACTCCTCCCGCATCTTCGCCTGGATCTTCGCCATGCCGCCGATCCAGCGATCATAGTTCTCTGTCTTCTTCCGCATGTAGTCGATCACCTGGCTGTGCGGCAGGATCAGAAAGCTCTCCGCTTCGATCCCCGCCAGCGCATCGGCCGCCACTTGCTCCGGCGACAGGTTGCCGTCATTCGACTGCGGTCCCTTCGGAATGTTCTTCAGCATATTGGTATCGACACCCTGCGGGCACAGGATCGAAACCTTGATGCCATGGGCGCGATGCGCGATCGCCAGGCTCTCCGCAAAACCGACAGCGGCATGTTTCGTCGTCGAATAAGCGGGGCTGCCGACTTGCGACAACAGGCCGGCCGCCGAGATCGTATTGAGGAAATAGCCGCCGCCGCGTTCCTTCATCAGCGGCACCAGATGGCGCGCCGCATAGACATGGGCCATCACATGGATCGCCCAGCTCTTTATCCACGGCTCGTCCGACACACCACCCGCATTCGGGCTCATCGGGTCGAAGCCGCCGCCGATGCCGGCATTGGAGCAGAACAGATCGATGGGGCCGAATTGCCGCTCGGTCTCCTCGATCACATGCTTGATGTCGTCCTCGCGGCCGACATCGCATGTGAACGATGCGCCACCGATCGTATCGGCAACGGCCTTCGCGCGCGCGCCGTCGAGATCGACGACCACGACCTTTTTCGCGCCGGCTTTATGAAATGTTTCGCACAGCGCCTGGCCAATGCCATTGGCGCCGCCGGTCACGATGACGATTTTGCCGCCTACCTGCATGGGTTTTCTCCCTGTTTGTTTTCTTGTAGCCCGGATGGAGCGCAGCGCAATCCGGGAGCCAGAGCTTCAACAAATCGCCGGTCCCCGGATGACGCTTCGCTCTATCCGGGCTACCACTAAGCCGCGGTACTCAGCACCATGTCGAGCACAGCCGTATAGTGGCATGCGGCACCGAGCAGGACAAATGCGTGCCAGATGGCATTCTGGAAGCGCAGGCTGCGCCAGGCGTGGAAGATTACGCCGAACGTATAGAGCGTGCCACCGGCGGCGACGAACCACATGGTGAGTGGCGGCAGCGGCGTGAACACGGAGTCGTAAGCCATCATGCCGCTCCATCCCAAAGCGAGATAGAGCAGCACCGCGAGGCGATCGAAGCGGCCGGGATAGCGCAACTTGATGACGATGCCGGTGATGGCGACGCCCCACACGAAAGCGAGCAGCCCGGCGGCGAGCCAGCCATTTTGCATCTGTGCGAGGAACGGCGTGTAGGTGGCGGCGATCAGCAGATAGATCGCGGAATGATCGAACCGCCGCAGAAACCATTTTCGCGGCGACACCGGCCACATGTTGTAGGCAGCGGAGAAGCCGAGCATGGCGAGCAGGCCAGCGGCATAGATCGAGACCGTGACGATCTCGGTGGCGGAGGCGAAGACGGCTGTCAGGACGATGAGCACCGTCAGCGCGATCAGGCCGGCGGTGACGCCGAGACCGTGGACGATGCCATCGGCGATCAGCTCGGCACGATCATAGTTCCAGCGGATCGCGCCGGCGACCATGGTGGCGGAATTGGCGGTGAACTGCTTCAGGCGGAAAACGGTCATGGCGAATGCTGGCCGGTCGGCTGGTGATGCAGAGGACGAGCCCACCCCAGGCACGCCGGTTAATTCCCCATGAATTCCGCGATAGATGATGCGCTGCGGAAGGTCAATGAAAGCTGAATGACAGAACTGTAATACGTGCTGATCGAACTTGATTTCAGCCTGATAATCGCCACGTTGTGATCGCGTTCCATAGCACCGAGGAGCACCAACGCGCATTATGGCCAGCCTTTCCGAACTCGTCGAAGAAGCCCGGCTGTCCGCGCGCGCATTGCTCGATTATGGCGACGGTCTGTTCAATCCCACCGTGCGGCTTGGCGTCACAGGCCTGTCACGCGCGGGCAAGACGGTATTCATTACAGCACTCGTTCACGGATTGACCCGCGGCGGCAAGTTTCCGGTGTTTGAATCGCTGGCGACGGGCCGCATCGCCAAGGCCCGCCTCGCGCCGCAGCCGGATGATGCCGTGCCGCGCTTTGCTTATGAGGAGCACCTCAAGACATTGATCGACGAACGGCGCTGGCCGAATTCGACCACCGATATCAGCGAACTTCGTCTCGTCATCGACTATCAGCGCGCCAGCGGTGCCGAGCGCACGCTGACGCTCGACATCGTCGATTATCCCGGCGAGTGGCTGCTCGATCTGCCGCTGCTCAACAAGAGCTATGAGGAATGGTCGGCGGAAAGTCTTGCGCTGTCGCGGCAAGGTCCGCGTGCGACCATCGCAGCGGATTTCCTCGCGCATCTTGCGAAACTCGCGCCGACAGCACCCGAGAATGAGCAGTTCACGCTCACGGCGGCAAAGCTGTTCACCGATTATCTGCGCGCCTGCCGCGATGAACGTTTCGCCATGAGCCTGCTGCCGCCCGGCCGTTTCCTGATGCCGGGCAATCTGGCGGGATCGCCCGCCCTCACCTTCGCGCCGCTCGATGTCGCCGCCGATGGCAGCGCGCCGGATGGCTCGCTATGGGCGATGATGAAACGGCGCTTTGAGGCCTATAAGGACGTCGTCGTGCGTCCGTTCTATCGCGATCACTTTGCGCGGCTGGACCGGCAGATCGTGCTGGTCGATGCGCTCTCGGCCTTCAATGCCGGACCGGAAGCGCTGAGCGATCTCGAAGCGGCACTGGCCGGCATTCTCGACAGCTTTCGCATCGGCCGCAGCAGCATCCTCTCCACGCTGTTCCGACCACGCGTCGATCGCATTCTGTTTGCCGCGACCAAGGCCGATCATCTGCATCATCTCAGCCATGACCGGCTCGAGGACGTGCTGAAACAGATCACGCGCAAGGCCTTGGCGCGATCGGAGCTGTCCGGCGCGGCGGTTGACGTCGTCGCCATCGCCGCGGTGCGCGCAACCAAGGAAGCGCTGGTGCAGCGCGGGCGCGACAAACTCCCGTCCATCCTCGGCACGCCAGTTGCCGGCGAATCCGCCAATGGCGAGATCTTTGACGGCGAGACGGAGGTCGCGACCTTCCCCGGCGATCTCCCGACCAATCTCGACGGGCTGTTCACGGGCGGCGCCTTTACCGGCCTCTCCAGCGCCAGCGCTGACAAAGCAGATTATCGCTTCCTCAAATTCCGCCCGCCGCTGCTGGTGCGCGAGGCGGGTCTTGAGCCCGCATTGCCTCACATCCGCCTCGACCGCGCGCTCCAGTTCCTGATCGGAGACCGCCTGCAATGACCGACCGCACGCGCCGCCCGGCCACGTTCCGGCTCGACGATCCCCATGTCACCGTGATGGATGGCGACGACGATATCGGCCGCCTCGCCCGCGGCGCCATCCGCATCACGCCGGAGCCCGAGCCGCAATTGCCCGTCGCCATCGACGAGCCGCTGCGCCCGGCGCGAAAAGGTTTTGGCTGGGGCACGCTGTTCTGGAGCGCGCTGGGCGGGCTTGTGCTGCTCGGCACCGGCCTCGGCGTCGCCAACCTGATCCGCGACCTGTTCACCATCAATGACGGCCTCGGCTTTCTCGGTCTCGGCCTGTCCGCGCTGGTGGCACTGGCACTTGTCGTGATCATCACCCGCGAGGCGCTGGGCCTGATCCGGCTTGCGACAATCGAGAAGCTGCACGCCCGCGCGCTCGAGGTCATCGCCTCCGACGATCGCACCGAGAGCCGTGCGGTGCTCGCCGACCTGCTCAAGCTCGCCCACAGCAATCCCCGCCTCGCCCGCGCGCGCACGGCCCTGCAGGCCCATGCCGGCGAAATCATCGACGGCGCCGATCTCATCCGCCTCGCCGAACGCGAATTGATGTCACCGCTCGATATCGAGGCGCGTCGCCTCGTCTCCGTCGCCGCGCAACGTGTCTCCGTCGTTACCGCGATCTCGCCGCGCGCGTTGGTCGACATGCTGTTCGTCTTCGCCGCCGCGATCCGCCTGGTGCGGCAACTGGCAAAACTCTATGGCGGCCGACCCGGCGCGCTCGGCATGATCACCCTGCTGCGCCATGTGATCAGCCACCTCGCCATCACCGGCGGCATGGCAGCCAGCGACAGCATCATCCAGCAGGCCCTCGGCCACGGCATTGCCGCCAAACTCTCGCAACGGCTTGGTGAGGGTATCTTGAATGGATTGCTCACAGCACGACTTGGTCTTGCGGCGATCGATGTGACGCGGCCGTTGCCATTCACGGCATTGCCACGGCCGCAGCTGGCAGATCTGGCGAAGGATCTGGTGCGGAAGAAAGAAGACGCAGACCTGTAGGGTGGGCAAAGGCGCGTTTGCGCCGTGCCCACCTCCAGGTGTCGTGCGCGTGATGGTGGGCACGCTACGCTTTGCCCACCCTACACAGCCGCGACGCAATCGATCTCGACATCAAACGGTCCGTGCCATCCTGCCACGATGAAAATGCCGCGCGCCGGCGGATTGTTCGGAAAGTAGCGCGCATAGATGCGATTGATGGCTTCAAACTGATCGGCCCCAGTGCAGTAGACATTGCATTTGATGACCCTGTCAGGGGACGAGCCTGCGGCTGCCAAGCACGCCATCATTTGGTCCAGCACGATCTCAATCTGCCGCTCCAACGGAAAACGCCCGATCTCGCCGGTCTCCGGATCATAGGGCGGCAATTGCGAGACATAAACGAGGTCACCGCAACGCACCGCCGGTGCAACGGGAATGTTTCTCGCTTCGAACCGCGACGAGAATGGCTCGATGCGGATGAATTGCGCTTCCATGGGTAACCTCCGATGCACGATGGCCCGAAGCAAGATCGCACGGACATCCTTGCGCGTCGGATCAATTGGTTCGGCCACGGCCGAACCAACAGGAGTGGCGAGGCAGCCAGCGAGGCGATACGCTGGGATATGGTCGTCGCCGCCAACATGGTTGAAGTCGCTGCGCTCGTCGGGGATACCGCGCGCGCGACCATGCTTGGCGCCCTCATGGGCGGCCAAGCGCTCACGGCAACCGAGCTCGCATTCCATGCGCACATATCTCGCCCTACCGCGAGCGAACACCTGGTACGGCTGCTGGACGCGCGCCTGATTTCTGTCATGCCGAGCGGCCGGTTTCGTTACTACCGGATCACATCGCCACTGGTGGCACAGATGCTGGAAAGCATGATTTCTGTCGCAGCGCTGGAACTGCCACCACGGCATCGGCCCCGCTCCGCCCGCGACGATGCACTTTGCCTTGCACGCAGCTGCTACGATCACATGGCCGGCCGACTAGGCGTCGCGATAGCCGATGCGCTGGTGGCACGGGGTTTTGTGCATCTGAGCCACGATGGCGGAGCCGTTACCGACGCGGGACACGATTTCTTCTGCGAGTTCGGCCTGCAACTGGACACACCTCGCCGCAACAAACGGGTTTTCTGCCGCGCCTGTCTCGATTGGAGTGAGCGGCGTCATCATATCGCCGGGCTGGTCGGCGCCGCGCTTCAAGAGCGATTTCTGGAGCTGAACTGGATCGCCCGGATCCACGATACGCGGGCTTTGAAGATCACTGACACCGGGAAAGCCGGGTTGCGAGAGCGGTTCGACATCGATCTGGAGGTCGCTGACGGCAGCGGTTCAGCCCGTAGGATGGGTTGAGCGTAGCGAAAACCCATCACCAGACGCTCAACCCATCCTCCGATCCATCAGAAATAACCGCGCCAATGCCGGCGGGCGATAGAATGGCGTGTCCGGCGCCGGATTGAGCTCAGGCGTCCAACCGGTGAGTTTGTCGATCTGGAAGAAGCGCATTGGGGTGCCGCGCCACATGGTGTTGAGCTGGGCGCGCAGCTCCAGCGTCGCACCGGCGTTCAACAGCAGCGCACGTTCCTCGCCATCCGGCTGCGCGATATAAAGGCCGGGCTTGCCCTTGATGCGATCCATGCCGGGATCGCGGAAGCCGATGAAACGGGAGCGCTCATTGACCTGGATCACCGGGACGCTGTCCTTCAGATGCCAGCGCAACATGGCATAGACGCGGTAGTTGGTCGTGGCGATCCAGGTGGCGCCAGTCGTCTGCATTTCCTGCACGGCACGGGCG
>CALRZK010000209.1:0-6149 GCA_943372615.1 Bradyrhizobium ivorense
ATGAGCATTTTCGGGAAGATCATGGGCGCCATCTTCGGTCACGCGGAAGCCGCGCCGGCAGGCGGACAGGCGCCTGCCGCGCAGGACAAGGCGCCGTCTCAAGCATCGTCGTCATCAGCCGCCGCGCCTTCGTCTGCAGCAAGCGGCAGCGCCTCAAACGTCGATGTCGCCCCGATCCTCGACAAGGCCGTTGCGGCGAAGGGGGAGAAGCTGGAGTGGAAGACGTCGATCGTCGACCTCATGAAGGCGCTCGACATCGATTCCAGCCTGTCGGCTCGCAAGGAGCTCGCCAAGGAGCTTGGCTACTCGGGCGATATGAACGACTCGGCCACGATGAACATCTGGCTGCACAAGCAGGTGATGGCCAAGCTGGCCGCGAACGGTGGAAAGCTTCCCGCCGACATCAAGACCTGACGCGTCCGTGAATAGAGGATCTTCGCGGCTTCGCGCGGAGGTCCCCGCGGCCTAGCGCCGGCGCTCGCCGATCGCCTTCCGTATCACCCTCGAAAGCATCTCCACCGAATAGGGCTTCTGAACAAGCTCGAACCCGTGATGTGCGTTCTCGGCAAGGACGCTGCTGTACCCTGATGTGAGCACGACTGGCAGACCCGGGTATCGTTCGCGAATGATGGTCGCCAGTTCGACGAAATTCCATGCCCGGCATGATCACGTCGGAGAAGACAAGATCAAATGCGAATTCGTCTTCCGATAGCGTCGTGAGCGCGGCATCGGCGGACCGCACCCAATCCGTCGCATATCCCAAATCCTCCAAAAGCTCGGTGGAGAATCTGCCCACCTCACAATTGTCTTCGACGACGAGAACCCGATGCCCCTGGCCGCCGGCGGGGTCCATATACGGTTGCGGCGCCGGATCCGTCGCAGCCCCCACACGCGTGCGGGGCAAGTAGATGGTAACAACGACCCCTCGCCGATGATGCTCGAGACCACGATGTCGCCGCCCGACTGCTTCGCGAAGCCGAAGGCCTGGCGCAAGCCAAGGCCGGTCCCCCGTCCTACCTCCTTCGTCGTGAAAAAAGGTTCGAAGATAGTCTGCAGGCGATCGGCCGGGATGCCCGTGCCGGTATCCTCCACCGAGATGGCGACGTAGTCGCCTGGCCGGGCGGGATGGGACCGAACCGGCGGTATCTCCATGGCGGGCTCTGCCGAGATGACGAGGCGCCCTTCTCCGTTCATGGCATCGCGGGCGTTGACCGCCAGGTTGACCAAGGTCGTCTCAAATTGCCCGAGATCTGCCACGGCGAGCATGCGCTCCTCCGGCGCACTGGTTTGGATATCGATCCGGCCGCCGACCAGAGGGCGGATCAGACTTGCGGCGCTGTCCACCTGCGCGCCGACGTCGAAGACGACTGGCGCCAGCGGTTGCCGACGGGCGAAGGCGAGCAGTTGCCCCGTGAGCCTTGAAGCCCGGTCCGCCGTGTCCGAGATGGCATCGACGTAACGTCGCCGGCGCTCCTCGGGAAGATCGCGACGCCGTGCCCCAGCCCGCGCTCTTCAAGCTCGGCGCCCAACTGCACGACAAGCTTTCCCATATAGCGCGCGATGGTTTCCGCAGCACCGATCGGCTCGACGAAGGTCCGCTTCACTTCGATCACCTCGGGCGGCCGGATCGGATGGATCGGCTCCGAAGCCTGACCGACAGCCTGGTCGAGCCTTCGCCCAACAAGAGGCCCGAACCGCAGCGCCAGCGGGGCCCGCGGTGCCGCCAGCAGATTATGGATACGCTCGAAGCCCAATTTACGGAGATCACGCACGATGTCCGCAGGCAGACGTAGCGCCGCGATCGGCAACCGCTCGACAGCTTCTCGCGCGGTCCCGCTGGCGACACCATGCTCTCGTCGGCAGCGAAGCGCGCCAAGGCATGCGAAGCGTCCCAGGCATCCGATATCGCGACTTTTGCCAGGATGCCTGCCTGGCGCAGCCGCCTTCCGACGTCAGCGGCCATCGCGGCCTCGCCACCACGCAGATGGTCGGCTCCCGTGGTGTCTATGACGAGACCGTCCGACGCATCGGTCGCCACTACAGGCGAATAGCGCAGCGGCCACGCAGCCAACCGGTCGAGTGCCTTGGCATCCGCGTCAAGATCGGCGTGCTGCACGATGAGCTCCGGAACGAGAGCCTGCGCCTTGGTCCCCGGCATTCCAATCCTTCTTCCGGCGCAGCTTCCAAGGAACTCGCGATCGACAAGGCGTTTCCCGTAGCAGCCCCTGCTGCGGTGTTATCAAAAATGCACCAGCTTGTGGCCGGAGGAGCCCGATTCAGCCGTTCTACGATGCGATAGAGCGCTTCTTTGTCGTAGTTGGAATAATACGTCTTCGGCGCGCCATGGAAACGATAGTAGGTCAAACCGTCCCACCCTCCCGGCTCCCCATTGCCGTAAAGCGCCGGGTGGGCGGCCACGCGAGCGACGCGCACCTTCTCGAGGAATGCGTTCGTATCTCCGTTGAACCAACTTGGATGACGGGGCTCAACGGCGATAGCTGCAGGCAGGATCTTATGCGCTTGATCGAAGAACGTGCGAGCGCTATCCGCGTCGAAAGCAAGCTTCGACGGGAGTTGTACAAGCACGACGTCCAGCTTGTTACCCAGCCCCGAGATTTCTTCAGCAAAGTTTTTCAGCAGCTCGTCAGTACCAACTAAGCCATTGTCGTGTGTAATGGCTTTGGGGACCTTCACGGAGAAACGAAAAGTGGGCCCCACGGTCCCCGCCCATTTGGCGTAAGTCGCCCGTCGGTGGGATCGGGAGAACGAAGAATTCTCGACGGCTCCAAAGCGGGATGCATAGCGTTCCAGATGACTACCCTCCGATGGGAAGTCGCTGGATTGTACTGCG
The DNA here is from genome assembly GCA_943372615.1 of Bradyrhizobium ivorense. Classification (GTDB taxonomy): domain Bacteria; phylum Pseudomonadota; class Alphaproteobacteria; order Rhizobiales; family Xanthobacteraceae; genus Tardiphaga; species Tardiphaga ivorense_A. The sequence goes on from CALRZK010000209.1 coordinate 2,852, forward strand.
GGGATCGACCACCCGGCCGTCCCCACATGTCGTGCAGCCCGTACCAACGTCCCTCCACAACATCTTTTTCAATGCCGAAAAAATGGCCCGCCGAAGCGGGCCATCGCAGCTTAGCGATACAGAGTCCGCTCTTTACGGACCTCATCGGCGCCGTACGGCTGGCTGGCCGGATCATACCCGGTCCAACCGCTCTTCTGCCAGGCGGCGCTGCGGTCGCGCAGATTCACCGAGGAGATGTCGAGAATGGCTTCCAAACGGGCCTTGTCGCCATCAGCAACTTTGGCGGTCACCAATGAACCACCACGACGGACGCCTTCGGCATAAAGCGGAGCTTCATCGTCCGATACGCCGCCTGGGTGAGCGCACCGACAAGACCGCCCGTCGCTGCGCCCGCAGCAGCGCCAACCGCCGTCGCAGCCAGCCAGCCGGCCGCGACAACCGGTCCGAGACCGGGGATGGCGAGCAGGCCAAGGCCGGCAAGTAGGCCTGCAGCACCGCCGAGGCCGGCGCCGACGCCAGCACCGGTGCCCGCCGCTTCGGCACGGTCATCAACGCCGTCGCCGTCGCGGTCCTTCTTGCCATCGAACCAGCCGTCCGAGTTATTTGCCACGATGCTGATGTCGGAGTGAGGAACGCCGGCGGCCTCGAGCTTCGTAACGGCGGCCTGGGCGTCAGAGTAGTTGTCGTACAGACGAGAAATGGTCGATGTCATTTTGCTTCCTCCTTACTTGGCCGCGTTCACGTTGCCCTGGAAATCGACGCTGATGCCGGTCGTCACGCCTCCCTTGGAAGCTTTGCCGCGCCAGACGCCATTATCGTCCTTCTTCAGCTCCGTCACGTTGGCGTAGCCGGCCTTCTCGATGGCAGACTTCGCCTGGCCTTCCGTGAAGGAGTTGCGGCCGGCGACCGGTGCGTTCGAGTTTTTCTGTTCGGTATACGCCCGCATCTTCCGGGCGGAACGTGACAGCCAGTTGGAAGAGTTGGAAGACGAGATCGACGAGCGCTTTGGACAACTGCCGACCGAAGCGCGTAATCTCATGGGACTGGCGCGCTTCGAACTCGGATGCATGCGGCTCGGCATCGCGAGCGTCGATGCCGGACCAAAATCTTTGGCGCCACATTTGACCAGCAACGGTGTGCCGATCTGCCGAAGGCCTTTGATCCCAAAACCATGCTCGAATGGAAAGACGACCGGTTGACGTATCGCCGATCGGCACCGCCGTCGCAGCGCCTGGCCGTTCTCGAAGCGTTTATTGCCACGATTGGACGCGTAATTGCGACGGATGACGACAGCACGCAGTCTTCGCGGCCGCGCAAGGCCCGCAACCCGCGAGCGGACGCATGACGCCGGACTTGATGCCGTGGAGAATGTCTTTGGCGCGAGATCGCGGAAGAGCTGCCCAAGCTCAAACTCGGTCGTCTAGTTCTTTGGCGGGAAGCGACAACGAAGAACAAGTATTCCGGTCGCAGAATGAGCGATGCCCTGTTTATCGCCAAGAAGACGTCAGGGCGCCTGGAGATCGGTGACAAGATGGAGCTGGACAAGGCAGTCTGGCGCAAGCCTCATCGTGTCCGGCTGACGCCCACGTCCCGCTACATTCGCGACAAACTGTTCACATGATGCAGTCGTCTCGGTCAGTCAAGTCTCGGAAGCAGTCTACGATAGGCCGCCTCGGGGTCATCTCCGACACCCATGGCCTGCTGAGACCGGAAGCAGAGCGAAGCTTGGCCGGGGTTGATCACATCATTCATGCCGGGGACATCGGTCATCGGGACATTGTCGCGACCCTCGCCCGGATTGCGCCCGTGACCGCCATCCGGGGCAACGTTGACACGGCAGCATGGGCTAAAGCCTATCCCGAGACCCAAAGAATCAGCTTCGCAAGTCGCTCCATCTTCGTGCTGCACGATCTCAAGGCGATGGCTTCGCTACCCGCGGGCTGTGACATCGTGATATCTGGCCATTCGCATATACCAAAGGTCGAAATCGTGAATGACGTCCTTTTTCTAAATCCCGGAAGCGCTGGCCGCCGTCGCTTTAAGCTGCCGATCACTCTTGCTCTTCTTGAGTTCGACGAAGACGACATCCGTCCAACGCTCATCGATTTGACAAGCTGACGGAGCAGGTCGGGAACGTCGCGTCCCCGTCAGCGTTTTCGGCCCGGCCGCAGCATGGCGACGGGCGAGCAAGGGGAACATGGCGCTACAGCATCCTGTCACACCGGACGGACGATATTTCGGCGTTCGCGGACGACTCTGGCGGCTCGCTGACCCGAAGCTCTGAAGCACGAAAAGCCGTACTTGTGTCCGATCTCATGGATGCGCGTCGGGCTGTCAAAGCCGCGCGAGCGCAAGGCGATGCTGATGCGGAAAGCGGCGCTCATCGCGCGGTGTATGAGGCCAAGCGAGCGTTGGGAGAGCGAGTGCCCGTGTGGTGGCATGACGGCGCCCCGACCTGAATCGCCATATGACCAAGAATACTGCCTACGCGGACTGGTTTACGGAGCTTAGACGAGGCCGGAGACGTTGCGCATGAAGGTTGCGACGTTCAACATCAATAACGTCAAGAAGCGTCTCAAAATCTGCCCGCTTGGTCGAAATCGTCGAAGCCGGACATCGTATGTCTACAGGAACTCAACCCCGGTCAGGCAGACTTTCCAGAAGCCGCCTTGCGTAAGGCCGAGTATTCGGCCGCCTGGGTCGGGCAGCGTACGTGGAACGGCGTGGCCAAACCGATCTCTAAGCTCGCTGCAATGTCGGCTCATGGCGCAAAGCGGACATATTCCCGATCCTTATGACCTATCCGCAGAAGATCGACGCCCACTCAAAAAGTCTCGGTGAAAATTTAAACGTGGCTGTCTCCGATCGCGTGCCGGTCGGTAAATCAACGGGTATCGCTTCATTGAACCGTGAGGCCTCGGTTTGCGACGAGCTGCTTGTAGATCATCGCTTCCTTGGCGATGCGGTCGGCCATGTCTTTTGGCGTGCCGCCGATCAGCGTGTATCCGAAGCGATCAACGAAGGACTTCATCTCATCGGACTTGAGGACCACGTTGGACTCCTTGTTCAAGACCTCAATGATCGGGGCAGGGGTCCCGGCAGGAGCCACGATTCCCGACCACGACATCAGATTGAGGTCGGGATAGCCCAGTTCGGCGGCACAAGGCACGTCCGGCAACAATGGTGAGCGGGCATTGCCGCTAACCAAAAGGGGAATGGCGCGTTTCGACTGGATCTGTGGCGTTGCGCTCGGGACCACCTCGAAGAACACGTCAACCTGTCCGCCGATGAGATCGTT
>CALRZK010000210.1:0-6149 GCA_943372615.1 Bradyrhizobium ivorense
GCGCTTCATCCGGGCTACGAGGCTCAGCGATGGTGCTATATCGGCGCAATCGGGTTGCTGGTGGAAGCTTCTTCTTCACCGTTGCTGTAGCTGATCGTCGTTCGACGGTCCTGACGGATCATGTCGGCCATCTCCGTCAGGCGTTCCGACAAACGCGCATTGAATACCCTTTCATCATCGATGCCATCGTCATTCTTCCTGATCACTTACACACGATCTGGAGTCTGCCGGAAGGCGACGATGACTATCCCGGACGCTGGCGACGTTTGAAGAGCCTGTTCACCCGCGCGCTGGTAAAGTCAGGCGCCCCGGTTCTCCGTGATCAACGCGGCGAATATGCGCTCTGGCAGCGAAGGTTTTGGGAGCATACGATCCGCGACGACAACGATTTCGAACGTTGCGCTGACTACGTCCATTTCAATCCGGTGAAACATGGATATGTGGGTGCGCCGAGCCAGTGGGCCCACACATCGCTGCATCGCTATGTGCGTGCAGGCGTGTTGCCGGATGATTGGGGAGGCTCAGGGCACAGCGTAGGTGGCGATTTCGGTGAGCCGATGGTGTAATGTGTAGCCCGGATGGAGCGTAGCGCAATCCGGGATTCAGCCGTCCCCACAAACACGACGTCTGCGGTGGGGCCGGTCCCCGGATTGCGCTTCGCTCCATCCGGGCTACGAGTCCGCGTTTAAAACTTCACCGTCGCAAACGCCCGCACATTCATGCCGGGCTGCAGCACGTTGTCCTTGTTGTAGGACACCGAGTAACGGATGTTCTCGTTGAGCAGGTTGTTCCCGACAAGACCGACCGTCATTTCCTTCGCACCATAGATGCGCGGATCGAGCAGCGTCTTGTAGCTGACTTCGGCCTTCAGCAGGTTGTAGCCATTGGTCGGCGTCTCCGCGATCTCGGCGATGTCGTTCTGCGCGAAGGCATGCAGCATGTTGATGCGGGCGAACCAGTTCGCGTCGCGCCAGAACAGGCCGCCACCAGCGCGCACCGGCGGGATACGCGGCACATTGCTGCCATCTGCAAACGTCGCGCGCACTACGTCGGCCTGGCCTTCGATACCAAACATGCCGGTGCCGAGCTGGGTCACGTCGATCTGGGTCTGAAATTCACCGCCGCGGAAGGTGGCGTCACGCTGCGAATAGATCGCCTGGTTCAGCTCCTCTCCCGCGCCGACAATGCAGGCGCTGCCGGAGCAGGTGTTGCCCGTGAGCGCGCGATAGATGAAGCCGTTGAACTGCGTGTAGTAGCCGGTGAGTTCGAAGCGCACCGGACCGGAGGCACGTCGGAGCCCCACTTCGACTGACTTCGCGGTCTCGATGCCGAGATTGGGATTGCCGATATCGAACGTGCCGGTTGCATCATGGCCGCCGCGCGAAAACAGCTCGGCCGGCTTTGGTGCGCGTTCCGTGTACTGCGCGGTGACGCTGGCCGAGAGGCCGCCCCATGGGAGATCCTGGATCAGGCCGATGCTGCCGCTCTTCGGCGTGAACGACTTGTTGATGCCGATGGCGGGGCCGATCGAGGTCGGATCCGCATCGGTATCGAACTCGGTCGGAACGAATGACGGCGCGGAACCCGACAATTCCACATGCTCGACGCGGCCGGCGATCTGCGCGCGCGTCCAGTCGGTGAATTTCAGCTCGTTGAACACAGAGCCGGCGACTTTGGTGTTCCGGTTCGGATCGAACAGGCCGTTGGTCGGGGTGCCAATGCCTTCGGGGCTCGGAGCCGTTAGCTCCTGATGGCTGGCCTGGATGCCGAAGGCGGTGGTGACCGCAGCGAAGCCGGCATTGAAGGGCATCATCTGCACTTCGACGCGGCCTTCCTGCTCCTTGTTGGTGAAGGTCTGGTGCACATGCGGTGCGCCGGTGCCGCCTTCTTCCAGGCCGATCTCGTCATGCTTGTAATTGGTCGCACCGGCCCAGAAGCGGATTGCTTCGATGGCCGCGGCATCCGGGCGATATTCGCCCTTCATGGTGACCTTGGTCTGCTCGCCGACAATGCGCGTCTGCTGCTCCGCGCCTTCGACGCCCGGGATGCCGTAATTCGCATGGTTATGCGTGATCGCGGCGCCGATATAGCCGCCGTCGAAGAAATACGAACCGCCGATCGATGCGCCGCCGCTCTGCATCGCCGTATTGGCCTGGCGGCCGTTATAGGGGAGGCCCGGATCGGCATAGGGATAGGACGGGATGTTGTAGTCGCCGGCCTTGTTGCCATAGACGTCGGCATGCACGGCAACATTGCCGCCGCCGGCATCAAGCAGGATGCCGCCATCGACACCGCGCGATCCAGAATTAATCGCAGTGCGCACTTCCGCATTCATGCAGCCCGGTGCTGCGAGACCAGCGGCCGGTGCCTTGGCGGGCAGGCCATAGCTCTGGAACGGCGTCGCCACGGCGCAGTTCGGCAGCGCGTCGGGAATGCGGTTGTTGGAGGCGGAGACCACGCCGCCAATCGACTGCGAGCCATAGCGCAGCGTTGCGGGCCCGCGGATGACTTCCACCTGATTGGCCGCGAAAGGATCGACCGGGACGAAATGATCTTCGCCGAGATCGGACGCGCCACCGCTGGAAATGCCGTTTTCGACGATGCCGACGCGATTGACGTCGAGGCCGCGAATGATCGGGCGGCTGGAGGCGCCCGGCGCATAGCCGGAGCCGGTGATGCCCGGCTTGTTGGCGAGGAGATCGCCGAGCGTAGTGGCGCCGGAGCGGCGGATTTCTTCATTCGGCACCACGGTGACGGTGGCGAACTGATCGGTGACCACGGGCAGCACGCCCTGCGGTGGCGCGCTGGCGGCGACAGGCTCCGCTTCCACCGGCACCTGCGTGCGGCTGGGGGCGGTGCGGGTGACATGGGTGTGGCCCTGCGGATGGGCGGCCGGCTTGCGGCGCACGATCGGGCTCGGCGCCGTGACTTCCACGGCGGGAAGCTGCGTCTGCGCATGAACGAATGACGGGAGGCTGCTGCATCCGATGACGGCGGTGGAGCCGAGCAGGAGAGCGCGCTTGAAGGAGATGGGCATGGTTGGTCCTGACTTCACCGACCGCGCGTCGTTGCGCTGGAGCCGATGATCGCGGTGATGCGAAATTCACATGGGTGGTGCCGCACGGACGGACTCCGGGCGGCGTTGATCACGGTGAAGTCAGATGTTCGGTGGTCCGCGCGGCTGCGGCGCACCGCTGATGGACTCGAGATGGTCGAATTCCGCCTTGATGGCCGCATGAGTGATGTCGGTGACGTCGGGCAGCAGCAGGACCGGTGGCGCCGAGAACAGTGCCGTGCCGGCCATCGCCATGACCGCACAGATATCGCAGGCAACGCCGACGCGGTGTTGCTGATGGTGATGCGTATCCGGGGTGGACGGTGCCTCGACCGTCTGGATCCCCGATCCCGTTGGCGCGGCATGGATGTCATCGAGATGGATGTGGCCGAGCGACAGGACGATCTGCACCGCCAGCGCGAACAGCGCCAGCTTTGCTCCATTCCTGATATTTGCCCGAAACCACTTCATGCCCAAAGGCGCCCCGACATCGGAAGGCGGAGAGGTCAGCCAATACCGATGTTATAATATAACATCGCGCGGGGAGGGGCGGGGTGTCAACGGGCGGAGGTGGGGCGCGTGCGAGAGGATGGGGAGATGTGGGATTTGCGCCACGCTCTTTCTAACCTCGCCCCGCTTGCGGGGAGAGGTCGGCGTCCACATGCGAAGCATGTGGGCGTCGGGTGAGGGGGCTCTCCACACGCTCCGCGCTTGCGGAGAGCCCCCTCATCCGACCACGCTTCGCGCGGCCACCTTCTCCCGCAAGCGGGGAGAAGGATCGATCAACGACTCTCCCGCAACCACGTCGCGGCAAACGCGCCCAGCAGCAGTAACAACCCGATCACGCCGGCAAACATCGGCAGCACGCCGACGCCGCGGACGACGCTGGCGTCGCGCATGTGCACGCCCATCCAGCCATCACCGCGGAACGTGGCGCCGGAGCGCACCGGCACCACGCGCGGCATCTCGATGCCCGAGCCTTCGTTCAACCGCCGCGCATCGCCACCACTTGCTTGCGCCAGCGGGCGCAGCATGTCGGTGGTCGAAGTCACTTCCGAAAACTCCTTCGGATTGACCGGGCCGACATTGATCAGCGCCTTCAGCGTGCCGTCGCTGGCCTGCCAGAGGCCGAGTTCATCCGCCGGGGTGGTCGCGCGCCACTGGCCGGGCTCGCCGGCGCTCAGCGTGAGTTCGCGCGTCTTGCCCGAAGGCGAGGTCACGGTGACCGGCGCAACGGTGTCGCCCATGGTCTGGCGGAGCACGACCAGATCTTTGTTCGCCGTCTGCAGCTTCAGCGATTCCTCTTCGAGGTCGGGCTGCTTCATCAGCCAGTGCGACATGCGGCGGAGCAGGTCGAGATGCGGGCCACCGCCTTCATAACCACGCGCCCACAGCCAGATATGGTCTGACAGCAGCAGCGCGACGCGGCCTTCGCCGGAACGCGACAGCAGCAGCAGCGGCTTGCCGTCGGCACCGGTCATGACAGGCGGCGTAGTGGTGTTGCGCGTCTCCACGGTGCGGAAGAAGCGGCTCCACTTCGGCGGCTCGGAATTAGCGCCTTCGAGGCCGCGGGTCACCGGATGGCGTTTGCCGACATCCGAGAGATGCGCATAGAACGGCTTTTCGCTAACGCCGACCGGCTCGGCGGGGAGTACCGAATCCAGCGGCGTCCGCCAGATCGAGGTGCTCGACGCATAGTCCGGCCCGGCCGAGACCAGCACCGCGCCGCCATTGCGGACATAGCGCGCGATATTGTCGAAATAGGCGATCGGCAACACGCCCTGGCGGGCATAGCGATCGAAGATGATCAGCTGGAATTCGTGGATCTTCTGCTGGAACAGTTCGCGGGTCGGGAAGGCGATCAGCGACAATTCGTTGATCGGCGTGCCGTCCTGCTTCTCTGGTGGACGTAGAATGGTGAAGTGGACGAGATCAATCGAGGCGTCGGACTTCAGCAGGTTGCGCCAGGTGCGTTCGCCGGAATGCGGCTCGCCGGACACCAGCAACACGCGGAGTTTGTCGCGCACGCCATCGATGGCCACCACGGCGCGGTTGTTGACGAGGGTGAGCTCGTTGTCGATGGGCGAGGCCTCGATCTCGACGATGTTTGGGCCGGCATGCTTGATGTCGACATCGACGGACAGCGTCTGGCCCGACACCATCTGGCGCTCGCCGATGGTGTCGCCGTCGCGGCGAATGACCACGCGCGCGCGCTCGTTGCTGACGCCCTGATCGTCGAGGCGGAAGGTCACGCGTTGCGACTGGCCGACAATGCCGAACCTTGGAGCAGCCGTGATGGCGATGCGGCGGTCACGCTCGTCCTTGCGGCCGGTGACCAGCGCATGCAGCGGCGCGTTGAAGCCGAGGCCGGCGAGATTGGCCGGGATGTCATGCACGCGGCCATCGGTGATCAGGAAGGCGCCGGCGACGCGATCGGTGGGGACATCCGACAGCGCCGACGACAGCGCGCCGAACAGTTTTGTGCCATCGGTCTCGCCATCGGCCTGGCCGGCTTCGACGGTGCGGACTTCGAGGCCCTTGACCTGCTTGAGCCGATCGACGAGCTGCTTTTGCGCCTCTTCAGTCTCCTTGGTGCGCTCGCCGAAGGATTGACTTGGGCTCTTGTCGATGACGACAGCCGCGACCGAGGATAGGGGCTCGCGCTCCTCGCTGGTGAAAGATGGATTGGCCAGCGCGAGCAGTATCAGCGCCAGTGCAGTCACGCGAATAGCCGCGCCGCGTGCGCGGCCGATCAGCAGCAGCGCTGCGATGACGACAATGGCCGCAAGTCCGATCCAGAGGACCAGCGTCGGGACGAGGGGCGTGAATGCGATGCCGTATTGCATGCCGCGCTCCTATTGACCGAGACGTTCGATGAGGGCGGGCGCGTGTACCTGATCGGCCTTGTAGTTGCCGGTCAGCGTGTACATCACGATGTTGACGCCGGCGCGGAAGGCGAATTCGCGTTGGCGCGGCTCGCCTGGCACCATCGGCAGCATCGGCTGGCCGTCCGGGCGCATCGCCCAGGCGCCGGCAAAATCGTTCGAGGTGATGATGATCGGAGACACGCCGTCACCGCCGCGGGCCGGGCGCG
>CALRZK010000211.1:0-6129 GCA_943372615.1 Bradyrhizobium ivorense
ATGAACGACATGATGAGCGGGCAGGTCGATGTGATGTGCGACCAAATCGTGAATGTGGTCGGCAATGTCGATGGCGGCACCATCAAGGGCTATGCCGTCACCTCAACCGAGCGTGCGCCAGCGCTGCCGAATCTGCCGACCACTGCCGAAGCGGGCCTGAAGGATTTTCAATACACCGTCTGGTACGGCCTGTTCGCACCGAAAGGCACGCCGAAGCCGGTGCTCGACAAGCTCAACGCTGCGCTCAATGTGGCGCTGAAGGACGAGACCGTGAAGACGCGTCTGGCGGCACTCGGCGCGCAGCCGGTGGCGCCGGAACGCGCCACGCCCGATGCGCTGGCGAAGCACCTGAAGTCCGAGATCGACAAGTGGACGCCGATCATCAAGAACGCCGGCGTCGTCGGCGCGCAGTAATCTGACGTGACCGACACCCGCATCGAGAAGGATTCCTTCGGCACCATCGAAGTGCCGAAGGATCGCTATTGGGGCGCGCAGACCCAGCGCGCCCTTGAGGTCTTTCAGGTCAGCGATGAGCGTTTTCCTGTCGCCCTGATCCGCGCGTTCGCCTTGCAGAAGATCGCCGCGTTGCGCGCCAATCTGCAGCTCGGCGTGGTCGCGTCGGAAGTCGCCGCGCCCATCGAGGCCGCCGCACTCGAATTGCAGCAAGGGCGTTTCGACGATCATTTCCCGTTGCCGATCTGGCAGACCGGTTCCGGTACCCAGACCAATATGAACGCCAATGAGGTGATCGCGAACCGCGCCAATGAGCTGCTCGGCCAGCCGCTCGGCACCAAGTCGCCGGTGCATCCCAACGATCACGTCAATTGCTCGCAGTCGTCGAATGACAGCTTTCCCACCGTGATGCATGTCGCGACGGCGCTGGAGCTGCGTGCATGTTTGCTGCCGTCATTGGTGACGTTGCGCGACGAGCTGCAGGCCAAGGCCGACGCCTTCGTCGATGTGGTGAAAATCGGACGGACCCATCTGATGGATGCGGTGCCGATGACCATGGGGCAGGCCTTTGATGCGTTCGCACGCCAGATCGGCCACGCCATTGATCGCATCGAAGCCGTATTTCCGCGTTTGCTGATGCTGCCGCAGGGCGGCACGGCCGTTGGCTCCGGCCTCAACGCACCCGCGGGTTTTGACATCGCATTCTGCGAGCATCTCAACGCGCTGACCGACGAGAGCTTCATCCCGAACCCCAGTAAATTCGAAGGCATGGGCGTCCATGACGCTCTGGTTGAAGTCTCCGCTGCGCTAAACGGCCTTGCGGTGACGCTGCTCAAGATCGCCAACGATGTCCGTTTCCTCGGCTCCGGCCCGCGCTGCGGCTTTGGCGAACTCGTCATCCCGCATGACGGGCTGACGAGTTCGATCATGCCCGGCAAGCGCAACCCGACCATCGCCGAGATGCTGGCGCAGGTCTGCTTTCAGGTGATGGGCGACAATGCTGTCGTTACGGCGGCGAGCGCGTCCGGCAATTTCGAACTCAATGTTGCCAAGCCGGTGATCATCTACAATGTGCTGCAGTCCATCCGTATTCTTGCTGATGGCGTTGGCGTATTTGCATCGCGGCTTGTCCGCGATCTCGACATAGATCGCCGCCAACTCGCGGCGAACGTTGCCAATGCGCCATTGCTGGCGACTGCGCTTAATCCGGTGATCGGTTACGAAAAGGTGGCGATGATCACGGCGAAGGCGCTGGACGAGGCCATCACACCGCGAGAAGCGGCAATTGCGCTGGGGATCTTGTCGGGCGACGAGTACGATCGTTACGTCGATCCGAAGCGGATGGCAGGACTCTGACCTGCCACACACTCTACCGTCATGCTGAGGTGCCAGCGCAGCGAGCTCGACGGATGTGCTTCGAGAGCCTAAGTCCAGCCACGCATGGTTCGAGACGCGCGCTCCTCACCATGAGGTCGGAGTTTTTGTCCTCACAGCTATCTGCTGCTTCGCCTCGGTCGGCAGATTTCGTATCGCTTTCGCGATTGTAATCATGAAATCATCGCCGATATGGCGGGATTGGTGTTCCGTGCCGGAGGTCTTGTCATTTGATGTGGCGCGTGTTTAATGTCTGGGTGCAATCTTAAGGTGAGGAGGCTGGTTTTGAAAAAGCTATTTATTCTCTCTTCCCTTATTCTCTTGATGCTACCGAACGCGGATGCCTTCGCAAATGCAATGGATGGGCGACCTAGGCGCGGTAATTGCAATACGGAAGATTGTCGGCAGTACTACGGTATGACGGGCGGCACTCAGAGACGAACCACTCCATGCACGAACGATGCTCGACGCTTCTGTCTTCCCGTTATAACGGATAGCGATGCGCGCAGAAGCTGCTTGCGCGAACATCGCGCTCAGCTTTCGAAGGCTTGCGTTGCCTTCATGAATAGTCGGAGTTGACCCGCGACGATTGCGTCGGTGCCTCTGCAGATCTGGGTCTCACCCGCCTTGCCGCAACCGGGCCAGCACCTTCAACCCGCCATAGCCATCCGCCGGCAGCAATCCCGCCTTGGTCTGGAAATTCCGCACGGCCTGCATCGTGTCATTGCCGACGCGGCCATCCGTGCCGCCGGTGTCGAAGCCGGCGCGGGTGAGGCGGGTCTGCAGCTCCTGCACTTCAGCGAGCGTGAGGATGCGCTCCGAGCCAGGAAACGGCTGGATGAAAGGCGGGCTGCCCAGAATGCGGTCGCCGAGATGGCAGATCGCCAATGCGTAGTTCATCGACGGATTGTAGCTGCGCACGGCATAGAAACCCTGGCCGAGCAGGAAGCTCGGTCCCCCCGCCACCGGCGTCCAGAGTTTTGCCGTGGCATTCGGCTGCGGGAACGCCTGTCCATCGGCGCGCGTGACGCCGGCGGCAGTCCATGATGCGTAAGAGCGTTTCGCATCGGAGACATCAGCGCCATTGGCACGCACCTCATAGCCCCAATGCTCGCCGCGCGGATATTTGCCACGGTTGACCAAGAAGCGTGCGCTGGAGCCGAGCGCATCATCGGGCTTGCCGAAAGGCGAGACGCGACCATCCTTGTCATAGTCGATGCCGACATTGAGCCAGACTTCGGGCATCCATTGCGTATGCCCCATGGCGCCGGCCCAGGAGCCGCGCATTTCGTCGGGCGTGCTCCAGCCGTTCTGCACCACGCGCAGCGCATTGATGAGTTCGGTTTCCCAATAGGTGCGGCGGCGCGGCTCGTTCCAGGCGAGCGCCGAGAGCTGCGGAAACACCGGGCGCATGTGATTGGTCTGCACCAGCGGATCGCCATAGGCGGACTCGACGCCCCACAGCGCCAGCAGCGTGCCGCGCTCGACGCCGAAATCGCGCTCGATGCGATCGAACAATCCGCTGTTCTTGCGCAGTGCCTCTTTGCCGGCGGTGATGCGCCAGTCGGAGGCGCGGCGGTTCACATATTGCCAGACCTGCTCGTGAAACTCGGGCTGCTTCTTCATCTTCTGGAACACGGACATGTCCGGCTCGAGACGGCCCATCACGCGGTCATAGGTGGCTGCGGAAATGCCTTTGGCAGATGCCTTGGCGCGAAAGCCGTCGCGCCATTGGTCGAAGCCTGCGGGCGCCGAAAAGGCTGCACGAGGCAGCACGAGCATCGCGCCGGCGCCGAGACCGGACTGCAGCACTGCACGGCGGGTGAGGCGGAGATCGATCTGATTCATCCCGTCAGTCTAGCGCGGGATGATCGGGCGCGGCAGGGCAAAGCTGTCGCAGCGACAATCGCCAAACAAAAGCCCCGGACGCTTTGGGCATCCGGGGCTTGATGTCAGTCCGTGCAGCGAAGGATCAATCCTTGGCGCGCTCGACGTAGGAGCCGTCTTCGGTCAGCACCACGATGCGGGTGCCGGTGCCCACATGCGGGGGAACCGCCGAGCGGATGCCGTTCGACAGGATCGCCGGCTTGTAGGACGACGAGGCGGTCTGGCCTTTGGTCACCGGCTCGGTCTCGACGACTTCGAGTGTGACGCGCTGCGGCAGCACGATGGCGACCGGCACCATGTCGTGCAGGGAAAGCTTTACCACCATGTTTTCTTGCAAATAGGGCGCCGAGGTGCCGATCACGTCCGGCGGAACCTGGACCTGATCATAGGTTTCCTGGTTCATGAAGTGGTAGCCGTCGGCGTCCTGATAGAGGTAGGAGAAGTTCTGGTCCTCGATGGTCGCCTTTTCCACCTGGTCGGTGGTCTTGTAGCGCTCCGAGATCTTCACGCCGTCGCTGATTCGGCGCATTTCGATCTGCGAGACCGGCGTGCCCTTGCCGGGATGGATGTTTTCGGCGGACAGAACGACATAGAGCTTGCCGTCTTGCTCGATGACGTTGCCCTTGCGAATAGAACTGGCGATGACTCTCACAGTGAATTTTCCTGAATTTGTCGGCCGAGGCCGGACTGGGGCACGATTGCCACGCGGCCTGCGAAGCGATTTCCGGGGCAACATACTGATTTGCGGTCGGAATGCCAGCGCCTTGCAACCGAAAAAGGCTGTGCTTTGACCCCCGGAACCGAGCCGATTTCCCCTTGGTGGACCCCAAACCGGCATCAGGATCGCCGTGGCTTCCTGGCTGCGAGGGGTAAAATCACGCGCGCCGTGCGGGCCTGGTTCGAGGCTGAAGGCTTCACCGAGGTGGAAACCGGGGCGCTGGTGGTGTCGCCGGGCAATGAAACGCATCTGCACGCGCCGCGGGCGGATTTGACCGGGCATGACGGTGAAAAACGCGAGCGATATCTGCGCACATCGCCCGAATTTGCCTGCAAAAAGCTGCTGGCGGCAGGCGAAACGCGGATTTTCGAGCTAGCGCGGGTGTTCAGGGATCGCGAGCGCGGGGATCGGCATCTGCCGGAATTCACGATGCTGGAATGGTACCGGGCGAATGAAGATTATGAGGCGGTGATCCGGGACACGGTTGCGATCATCCAACTGGCCGCCGAGACGATAGGGACGAGCGAATTCAGCTTCCGCGGCGAAAGAGCTGACGCAAGTTTGCCGCCGGACATGCTCACGGTTTTCGACGCGTTTTCGCGCTTTGCAGGCGTGGATCTTGCGGCAACCGTGCGGCAGCACGAGGGCGACAGAGAGGCGCTCGCTGAAGCTGCAAAAGGCTGCGTCCGGGTCGTCGATGACGACACCTGGTCGGATATTTTCAGTAAAATTCTGGTCGAACATGTCGAGCCGCATCTCGGGCAGGGGCGGATGACGGTGCTCTATGAATATCCGTCACCGGAATCCGCATTGGCGCGGACCAAGGCATCAGACCCGCGCGTGGCCGAACGCTTCGAGGTCTATGCCTGCGGTGTCGAGCTCGCGAACGGATTTGGCGAACTCACCGATGCCGATGAGCAGCGCCGTCGTTTCGTGGAGTCGATGGACGAGAAACAGCGCCGCTACGGTGAGCGCTATCCGATCGATGAGGAATTTCTCGCAGCCGTCGCAGAGATGCCGCCTGCTTCTGGTGTTGCGCTGGGTTTCGATCGGCTTGTGATGCTGGCTGCTGGGGCAACGAGGATAGATCAGGTCGTGTGGACGCCGCCGGCATGAACAGGCATGTGAAGACTCAAACGACGCTGCGGCAGGCGAGCGAACTCGTCGCCGAAGGTTTTGCGCACGAGCAGGCGCTGGCCGAGCTCGAACGCGTGGCCGCGCGTTACGCTGTGGCGGTGACGCCGGCTGTGGCGGAGCTCATCGACAGCAATGATCCCGACGATCCGATCGCACGGCAGTACATCCCCGATGTGCGCGAGCTGGATGCGCAGTCCAATGAACGCGACGATCCGATCGGCGATCACGCTCATGCGCCGGTCGATGGCATCGTGCATCGCTATCCCGATCGCGTGCTGTTCAAGCTCGTGCATGTCTGCGCGGTCTATTGCCGGTTCTGCTTCCGCCGCGAGATGGTGGGACCGGGCAAGGAGACGGCGCTGTCGCGCGAGGCCTACGCAAAGGCGCTCGACTACATTCGTACCCATGACGAGATCTGGGAAGTGATCCTCACCGGCGGTGATCCCTTGATGCTGTCGCCGCGGCGGCTTGCCGAGATCATGGCTGATCTCGCGGCCATCGATCATGTGAAGATCATTCGCCTGCATACGCGCGTGCCCGTCGCCGATCCCTTGCGCGTC
>CALRZK010000212.1:0-6129 GCA_943372615.1 Bradyrhizobium ivorense
GGATTGGCGCGAAACGTTTCCGCAGCCGCAGCGACAGCCTTCTGGTCGCGCGGCGTGAAGGCGCGCAAGGCGTGCTGCACACGGTTGCCGAGCTGCGCCAGCACGCGATCGGGCACATCGATCGGGTTCTGGGTGACAAAATAAACGCCGACGCCCTTCGATCGGATGAGGCGCACCACCTGCTCGATCTTGTCCATAAGGGCCTTCGGAGCATCGTTGAACAGCAAATGCGCCTCGTCAAAGAAGAACACCAGTTTCGGCTTCGGCAGATCGCCGACTTCCGGCAATTCCTCGAACAGCTCCGACAGCAGCCACAGCAGGAACGTTGCATAGAGGCGCGGGCTGGCCATCAGCTTGTCCGCGACCAGGATATTGACCATGCCGCGGCCGTCGCGGTCGGTCCGGATGAAATCCTTCAACTCCAGCGCGGGCTCGCCGAAGAATTTTTCTCCGCCCTGGTTCTCCAGTACGAGCAACTGGCGCTGGATGGTGCCGACTGTCGCCTTGGAGACATTTCCGAAGCTCGATGCGGACGCCCGGATCTCGGCCAGCGGATCGAACTCGTCCTTTTTGACGGCCTTCGGCACGATGGCATCGAGCAGCGAGCGCAAGTCCTTCATGTCGAGCAGCGTCAAGCCGTTTTCGTCAGCGACGCGGAAGGCGACATTGAGGACGCCTTCCTGCACGTCATTGAGATCGAGCAGCCGCGCCAACAGCAGTGGCCCCATCTCCGAAACCGTAGCGCGCACCGGATGACCTTGCTCGCCAAAGACGTCCCAGAAAATGGTCGAGAACTGATCGGGCTGGAAGGTCAGCCCCATCTCCTTCGCGCGCTGCAAGATAAAATCCTTGCCTTCACCGACTTCGGCAATGCCGGAGAGATCGCCTTTGATATCGGAGGCGAAAACCGGAACACCTGCACGCGCAAAGCCTTCCGCCATCACCTGCAACGAGACGGTCTTACCCGTTCCCGTCGCGCCGGTGACGAGGCCATGGCGATTGCCGAGCGCAAGCGTCAGCCATGCCTGCTGTTCGCCCTTGCCAATGAAAATCTGCTTGTCGGTATCGCCCGATGTCGAAATTGCGTTGCTCGGTGCCATCTGATCGCCTCTGGGATCGCCTATCGCGCATCAAAAAGATTCAAAGAATATTCGCGGCGCTTCATGATCTTACCGCATGTTGCGGAACGAAGGCCAGCGATGCGCGTCACGATGTCCGATGGTCATGCAGCATATGCGCATGCCAAACGGCGTTCAGATTTTTTCCAAACGCAAGCGCTCTCGCGAGCGCGAACAATTGACCGAAATTTCACATTTGCGATTGCATTGCTGCAACACCAGACGCGCGATCGAATTAGAATCTGCCGTCGAACTGTCACGTGTGCTTGTAATTCGAATCACACGGGCTCAAGATGATTTTTCAAACGAAGGGCACTGGTTCAACCGGTGTGAGGCGGGGCATCATGGATGAATTGATCAAAGCGCTGACCGCAAAGGTCGGCATCGATGAAGCTGTGGCCGAGAAAGCCGTTGGCAGCATTCTTGAGTTTCTGAAACGGGAAGCGCCTCCCGAACCCTTCAATCAACTGGTCGCCCACATTCCCGGTGCTGAGGCTGCCATTGCAGCCAATGAAGGCGGTGGCTTCAGCCTGATGGGTGGCGGCCTGATGGCGCTGGGCAGCAAGCTGATGGGCATGGGTCTCGGCATGGGCGAGATCCAGAGCGTGTCGCGGGAACTGTTCAAATTTGGACGTGAGAAGATCGGCTCCGATGCTATGGACCAGATCATTGCGGGCACCCCGGGCCTCAGTCAGTTCGCCTGACGAAGCCGCTGCCGCGATCATCCACCACAGCGTCAAGCACCTTTCTTCGAACGTTCGAGTATCATGGCTTATTCCATCTCCGAGATTGACGGTCTGACGGCTTTTGCCGCGACCCGGTTGAAAAAAGCAGGCATCCGCACCATGGAGAGTCTGCTGGAAGCCGCCCACTCCGCCAAATGCCGGAAGGAGCTGTCCGCCAAGACGGGCTTCACCGAGCAGCAATTGCTGGAATGGGCCAATCTCGCCGACTATCTCCGCATCCCCGGCATGGGCGCCGCCAAGGCCGAGCTTCTCCGCGCCTCCGGCGTCTCCACCGTGCGCGAACTCAAGCACCGCAATCCCGCCCGCCTCGCCCAAGCGATGCGCGAGGCCAATGAGACACGCAAGCTCGTGCGCGTGCTGCCGTCGGAAAAGTCCGTCGGCGAGTTGATCGAGAAAGCACGGCAGCTGCCGCTGAAGATCTCGTATTGATGTGCTCCTGTAGGGTGGGCAAAGCGAAGCGTGCCCACCATCACGCGCACGGCATTTGAAGGTGGGCACGGCGCAAAGGCGCCTTTGCCCACCCTACGAGCTTCCTCCCCCACCTTGACTCCCTCCCCGCCCGCGCGCAAAGCGACCGCATGATCGCGACCGTCAATACTCCGCCCGTCCTCTCCGCCCTGCTGGCGCGACCGGTGACGGCTGTGATGGGCATTCTCAATGTCACCCCGGACTCTTTCTCAGACGGCGGGAATTTCAACGCCCCCGAGCGCGCGCTGGCCCATGCCCGCACGATGATCGCCGCCGGCGCCGACATCATCGATGTCGGCGCGGAATCGACCCGCCCCTACGGATCGCAACCAGTCTCGGCCGATGAAGAATGGCAGCGTCTGGCGCCGGTTCTCCCTGATGTGGTCGCCCTTGGCGTGCCGCTCTCCATCGACAGTATGAAAGCCTCTGTCACCGCCCGCGCTCTCGCGGCCGGCGTTGCCATCGCCAATGATGTCTGGGGCCTGCAGCGCGATCCCGACATGGCGCGCGTGGTCGCGGAACACGGCGCGCCTGTCGTCGTCATGCACAACCGTGATGATGTCGATCCCGACCTCGACATCATGGCCGATATCGTCGCCGTCTTCGCGCGCACGCTGGAGATCGCAGCGAGGGCCGGCATTCCGGAAAACCACCTCATCCTCGATCCCGGCATCGGCTTCGGCAAGACGCCCGAACAGAACCTGATCGCGCTCGCTCGCGGCGACGAACTCGCCCGTTTCGGCCTGCCGGTGCTCGTCGGCGCCAGCCGCAAGAAATTCATCTCCACCATCGTGGCGTCCGAACCGCAACAGCGCATCGGCGGTTCGCTCGCAGCCCACTTGCTGGCCGCGCAGCGCGGCGCCAAGATCATCCGCGCCCATGATGTGGCCGAGACCATCCAGGCGCTGCGTGTCGCAGCCGCCATCGAGGACTTCCGATGACCGACATGATCTTCATCAAGGGCGTTTCGGTACATGCCCATCACGGCGTGCTCGATTATGAGGGTGTGGTTGGCCAGCGCTTCATCATCGACCTCGAACTTGACACCGACATCGAGCTCGCCTCGCGCAGCGACCGCCTTGCCGACACGGTGTCCTATGCCGATGTGGTGGCCACTGCCGTCGCCGCGTTCAAGGATACCAATTACAAGCTGCTCGAACGCGCTGCTGGCGCTGTCGCTGACGCCATTCTCGCGACATTCGCCAAGATCAGCGCAGTGAAAATCACCGTGCACAAGCCGCATGCGCCGATTGCCGCGATCTTCGACGATGTCGGCGTGGTGCTGCGCCGCTCGCGGGTATAGGCGATGGCCAGTGTCCTGATCGCGCTCGGCGGCAATGTCGGCGATGTCCGCACCACATTCCGAAAAGCCATCAGCAATATCTGCGGCATGACTCAGGCCGGCCTCGTCGCGCGCTCGTCGGACTACGAGACGCCGCCCATGGGCGACATTCCGCAGGACAATTTCGTCAATGCGGTGATCGAAATTGATACCGAACTCGATCCGCATGCGCTGCTGTTCACCCTGCACAAGATCGAGCACAAATTCGGCCGCAACCGGGCAGCCGAAGGCCATTGGGGTCCGCGCCCGCTCGATCTCGACATGATCGCTTACGACGACGTGGTGATGCTCAAGCCCGAACTGGTGCTGCCGCATCCCGGCGCCACCCAGCGCGCCTTCGTGCTCGTGCCGCTGGCCGAGATTGCGCCCGAGCGGGTGATCGCTGGGAAGGCGGTTGCCGAACATCTGGCGAAGCTCTCCACGGACGGCATCGTGAAGCTGCCGGATTTGGATTAAACGCCGGCCTCTCCTAACCTCTCCCCTCATTTTGCGCGGGGAGAGGTCGCCGCGTCTTCGCGGCGGGCGAGGGGCGGCACGCCGAGCTATCCTCACAAAATATCTCGCAGATCCACTACGCGATCCGTTACGACCAGATTGGCACTCCTCGCCTGCCCCGCCCCTCACCCGACCGCGCTGCGCACGGCCACCCTCTCCCCGCGCAAAATGCGGGGAGAGGGAACAAACAAATCCGCGCAGCCCTATGCCTGAACAGGCATTGGCAACCCCTTCGTCCCATGGCATTTTCCGGCGAAACACGAATTGCCGGGAGTGAACCGTTTCACATGTCGACGACGACTGACGAACTGCGGCTGGCCGCCGATTTTGCGCCTGCGACCCATGACGACTGGCGCAAGCTCGTCGATGGCGTGCTCAAGGGCGCGCCGTTCGAGAAGCTGATCGGCAAGACCTATGACGGCATCGCCATCCAGCCGATCTATGAGCGCGCCACCAATGCCGCGCCGATCGCCGGTCGCGCCGCTGCCGCCCCATGGCAGGTCATGCAGCGCATCGATCACCCGGATGCCGCCAAGTCGAACCGCCAAGCCCTGCACGATCTCGAAAACGGCGCCACAGGTCTGACGCTGGTGTTCGAAGGCGCCAATGGTGCGCGCGGCTTCGGCCTCGTCGCTTCCGAAGAAACCATCGCGACCCTGCTCGACGGCATCTATCTCGACGCCGGCATCGGCATCGAGATTCAGGCCGGCCCGCAGTCACGCATGGCCGTGACCTGGCTCGCGAGCTATATCGCCGCAAAAGGCATCGATCCCGCGAAGTGCGATATCCGCTTCGGCCTTGATCCCATCGGCGCCACCGCCGTGTGGGGCACGTCAGCCTATAACTGGTGGGAGATGGCGCCGGCTGTCACCGACACCATCAAGAAGCTCGCCGACCAGGGTTTCAAAGGCCCGTTCGCCGTCGCCGATGGCCGCATCATCCACGATGCTGGCGGCTCCGAAGTGCAGGAGCTGAGCTACACGCTTGCCACCATGCTCGCTTATCTGCGTGCGCTGGAAGAGCACAATGTCCCGCTCGAGACGGCACGCGGCATGGTCTATGCGCGGCTCGCCGCCGATGCCGACCAGTTCATGACCATGGCGAAATTCCGCGCGCTGCGCCTGCTATGGGCGCGCATTGAGGAAAGCTGCGGCCTGAAGCCGAAGCCGCTGTTCATCGCGGCCGAGACTGCGTGGCGCATGCTGACCCAGCGCGACGCTGCGGTGAACATGCTGCGCGCTACCATGGCAACTTTCTCTGCTGGTCTTGCCGGCGCCAATTCAATCACCGTGTTGCCGCACACACTGGCGCTCGGCCTGCCCGACTCCGGCGCCCGCCGCATCGCGCGCAACACGCAGCTCGTGCTGCTGGAAGAGTCGAACCTCGCCAAGGTCACCGACCCCGCCGCCGGCGCCGGCGGCATCGAAACGCTGACGCGTGAACTCTGCGATGCCGCATGGGCGCAATTCCAGGACATCGAAAAGGCCAGCGGCGTCTTCCATGCGCTCGGCAATAACCTGATCCAGCCGAAAGTCGCCGCGACGCGCAAGGCGCGGCAGGCTGCCGTCGCCAAGCGCCGCGACGTGCTCACCGGCGCCAGCGAGTTTCCCAATCTGGGCGAGGCCCGCGCCTCCGTGCTGAAGGTGAAGCCGATCCCCGGCAAGCCCTATGGCAAGGACAAGATCAAGTTCCCCGCGCTGGAGCCGATCCGGCTCGCCGAGCCTTTCGAGGCGCTGCGCGACAAATCGGATCACCTGCTCGCCCGCAAGGGTGCGCGGCCGCAGGTCTTTCTGGCCAATCTCGGCACGCCCGCGGATTTCACCGCCCGCGCGACCTTTGCCAAAAGCTTCTTCGAGACCGGTGGCATCGAGGCTATCGATACCAACGGCTTCACCGACCCCACCGCGCTGGCTGATGCCTTCAAGGCATCGGGCGCCGCCTTCGCTTGCATCTGTTCTTC
>CALRZK010000213.1:0-6124 GCA_943372615.1 Bradyrhizobium ivorense
AGTGCAACGAACCGCAGTTCGCCTTCCGCATTCGAGACCAGCAACAGCACCGACTTCTTGCCGTCCTTCTTCACGGCTTCGATGCGCTTGTTGACGTCGGCGGCATTGGTCACCGCTTCCTGCGCGACTTCGACGATGACATCACCAGCCGAAAGGCGCTTCTCGGCGGCATCGGAGCCCTTGTCCACGCCGGTGACGACCACGCCCTTCACGCTGTCCTTGATCTTGTACTTCGTGCGCAGCTCCTTGCTGAGCCCGGTAAGATCGAGGCCGAGCGCCTTCTGCGTGGCGGGCTTCTCCGCTTCCGGTGCGGCCTTCAACGATGCCTGCACTGGCTTGTCGTCTTCCAGGCGACCGAGCGTAACCTTCTTGGTTTCTTCCTTGCCCTTTCGGATGATCAGCACGTCCACGGCCTTGCCGACCGGCGAGGCCGCGACAGCGCGCGACAGATCCTTCGGCTCCTTGACGTCCTTGCCGTCGAACTTGACGACCACGTCGCCGGTCTCCAGGCCGGCCGGCTTGGCCGGGCCCTTGTCGTCGATCCCGGCAATCAGTGCACCGCGAGCCGGCTTGATGTTGAGGCTTTCGGCGATTTCATCGGTGACCGGCTGGATGCGGACGCCGAGCCAGCCACGACGCACTTCCTTGTATTCGCGCAGCTGATCGATGACGCCTGCCACCGTCTTCGACGGCACCGCAAAGCCGAGCCCGATCGAGCCACCGGTGGGCGAGATGATCAGTGTGTTGACGCCGACCACTTCGCCATCGAGGTTGAACAGCGGACCGCCGGAATTGCCGCGATTGATCGAGGCGTCGGTCTGGATGTAGCTGTCATAGGGGCCGTTGTTGATGTCGCGGTTACGCGCCGAGACGATGCCGGCGGTGACGCTGCCACCGAGCGAGAACGGGTTGCCGATGGCGATCACCCATTCGCCAAGACGCAGCTTGTCGCTGTCGCCGAATTTGACGGCGACGACCGGCTTCACCGGCGTGAACTTCAGCAGCGCGAGATCGGTCTTCTTGTCGACACCGACCAGCTCCGCCTTGATCTTGGTGCCGTCATTCATGATGACATTGATCTCGTCGGCGCCATCAATGACGTGATTGTTGGTCACCGCGAGACCGGCCGCATCAATGATGAAGCCGGAGCCGAGCGAATTGGCCTTTCGCGGCTGCATGCCGCCGCCCTTCTCGCTGCCGCCACGACCGCCGCGATTCTTGAAGAACTCTTCGAAGAATTCCTCGAACTGCGAGCCCGGTGGCAGTTGCGGCATCGCACCGCGATTGCCGCCCTCACCGCTGTTCTTGGCTTCCACCGTCGATGTGGTGGAGATGTTGACCACGGAATCGATCACCTTCTCGGCAACATCGGCGATGCCATCGGGGCCGCGGGCAGCAGCCGGCCCCGATGCGCTGACCAGCGCGCCGACCGCAATGGCCGCGATCAACGGGCGCAGGCCGAAAGAGCGCACGCGGCGCGATGACGTGAGAGCGGGAGTCGCGATGGACATAGGGGTAACGTCTCCTGACGAGAGTCGGCGATTTGCGTGCAGAGTGCGCCCGAACCACGCGATTGCGCAAGCCTCGGCGGAACCCGGCGGGCAGCAGTTTCGGTACAGACATTTGAGCCGCTGATTGCGGCGGAATGCAGATAGACCGCTTGCGATCATCTTGATCGCGCTGCGCTTTTGGGCACGTGATGTCGTTAAATCGAACGCGTTTTCTTCACGCGAACCGGTATCCACTTCGCTCGAAAACGCTCTATCGCCGGATAAACCAGATCAGCAACAGGCCACCGACGGCGGAGATAATGCCGGCAAGCCGCAGCACGCTGTCGGGCGAGGCCAGCGCGCTCTTCATGGCGCGGCGCATCCAGCCGGGAAAGCCAAGGAACAGGATACCCTCGAACACGAGCAGAATCCCCAAGCCGATGAGGAAGTCGGTCAGCGCTATAGACCCCACCGGTATCAACTCCCGAACTTTCGCACCCTGACGTTTATTGGCGCAGTCTTCTGAAAAGCAAATGAGGCGCATCGTGTGACGATGCGCCTCATCCTTAGATCAGACTTGGCGCGAACGCAAAACGGACATGCCGCCAGCGCTACGCCGCTTGTCGTTATGGTTTCGCCGATGCAGGCTGCCCCGATGGATTGGCGAAGAAGCGGAAGAACTCCGAATCCGGCCGCAGCAGGTAGCGGGTGTCGCCCTGCTTCAAGCCGTTCTCATAGGCCGTCATCGAGCGGTAGAAGGCGAAGAAGTCCTTGTCCTGGTTATAGGCCTCAGCGAACAGACGGTTGCGCTCGCCGTCGCCAGCACCGCGGATCGCTTCAGCCTGGCCATTCGCGTCCGCGATGATCACGGTCGCTTCGCGATCCGCCTTGGAGCGGATTTCCTGCGACTTCTGACCACCCTGGGCGCGGAACTCGGCGGCTTCGCGCTCACGATCGGTCTTCATGCGGCCGTAGATCGCCTGGCTGTTCGCTTCTGGCAGATCGGCTCGGCGGATACGCACATCGACCACCGCGATGCCATAGCCGTCGGCCTCCTTGTCGAGCTGGTCGCGGATCTTGTTCATCAGGTTTTCGCGGTCATCGCGAACGATCTGGATGAAGTTGACCTCGCCGAGCACGCGGCGCATGGCCGCGTTCAGCAGCGTCGTCAGCTGGATATTTGCCGCCTGGATGCTGCCGATGCTCTGATAGAAGCGCAGCGCGTTCTTGATGCGATAACGCGCGAAGGCATCCACCACCAGACGACGCTGGTCGTTGGCGATGAGTTCCTGCGCCGGATTTTCGAGATCGAGAATACGCTTGTCGATGGTGATGACGCTATCGATGAACGGCACTTTGAAGTTCAGGCCGGGCTCGGTGACCACGCGCACGGGTTCACCGAGGCGAACCACGAGAGCCTGTTCGGTCTGCCGCACGGTATAGAGCGACCCGAAGCCGAGGATGACCAGCACCAGAATGACGATCAGTGCGACGATACCTGAGATACCGGATTTCATCGGTTGCCCCCAATCTGCTGAGGCTGACCAGATGTCGCCGGTGGCTGACGTCGCGGCGTCAGTTCATTCAAGGGAAGATAAGGCACGACGCCCTGCGAGCCGGCTCCCTGGCCGGGATCGCTGATCAGCTTCTCGGCACCGTGAAGGATCTTTTCCATGGTTTCGAGATAGAGACGCTGACGGGTGACATCAGGCGCCTTCTTGTACTCTTCATAGACCTTCAGGAATCGCGCGCTCTGGCCCTTGGCTTCGGCCACCGCTTGTTCACGATAACCTTCGGCGACCTGCAGGATCTGTGCGGCACGGCCGCGGGCATCGGGCACGACACGGTTGGTATAGGTCTGCGCTTCGTTCTGCAGACGCTGGGCGTCGGCCTGCGCCGCCTGCACGTCGCGGAACGCGTCGATGACCTGCGCGGGCGGATCGACCTTCTGCAGCTGCACCTGCTGGATCAGCACGCCGGCGCCGTAGCCGTCGAGCGTCTTCTGCATCAGCTCCTGCACCTGGGTTTCCGTGGTGGTGCGCGCACCGGTCAGGATCGGCTGGATGTTGGCGCGGCCGACCACTTCACGCATCACGCTCTCGGCGACAGCCTTCACGGTGCCTTCGGGATTCTGGATGTTGAACAGGAAATTGCCTACCCCATCCGGCTTGATGCGCCAGAGCACGGTGAAATCTACATCGACGATGTTTTCGTCGCCGGTGAGCATCAGGCTCTCTTCCGGCACGTCACGCACGGTGCGGCCACGGCGACCGGTATCTTCGAGGATCGACATGCCGACCGACAGGGTCGACACGCGCAGCGCCTTCGGCAGCAGCACGGTCTCGATCGGATATGGCAGGTGGTAGTTCAGACCGGGCTGAACGGTGCGGACATGCTTGCCGAAGCGCAGCACGACGCCGAGCTCTTCGGACTGCACGCGGAAGAAGCCGGACAGGCCCCAGATCGCCAGCGCGACGATCAGGACGAGCGTGATGCCCAGGCCGCTGATGAAGCCGCCGGGCAGCATGGACTGCAGGCGGTCCTGCCCCTTGCGCAGAAGATCCTCAAGATCAGGCGGCCTCGGTCCGGACGATTGCGGACCCGATCCCCAGGGTCCTTTCGGGCCGGGACCCCAGGGGCCTCCGCCTTGATTCTTCCACGACATTCAAACTCTCCTCTGCGCGGCCGGACATACCGGTCTCGCCATCTCTGCATGGCTTTATAGGGGAGCGCCCCTGCTCTTACAACGCGGGGCACTTGACCGTTGGAGCTAAGCGTAACGCCCTGTTTTTCAATGTTAACGCGCAAAAAACAGGGTTAACCGGGCGCTCTCCGGCAATATGTCACATAGGAGAAATCGACGCTGTCCTCGCCCGCTGCGGGATGCCGGATCCGCGCTGTTTCCTCCCACGCAGTGGGATCGATGGGGGGCAGCGTGGTGTCGCCGGCCGGGGTCGCATGGACCTCGGTGACTTCGAGGCGATCCGCATAGGGCATCCACTGCGTATAAATCTCGGCGCCGCCGATGATGGCGATCTCGGCCACCGAGCGCCGGAGCGCATCGCCCGTCGCGATGGCGCGGGCAGCATCCAGCGATGTCGCCACGACGGCGCCTTCCGCCGTGTAAGCGGCATTACGCGTGATCACGATATTGGTGCGGCCAGGCAGCGGCCGGCGCGGGAATGACTCGAAGGTCTTGCGCCCCATGACAATCGGCTTGCCGATGGTCAGCGCCTTGAAGCGTTGCATGTCGGATTTGAGCCGCCACGGGATCGCGTTGTCATTCCCGATGACGCCATTCTCGGCCACGGCATAGACGAAGACGACTTCGATTTTCACAACGGCGTCCTCACTGATGGCGCGACCTGAACGCACCACTGACATCGGTGCCCTGCAGCGCGACATTATCACGACTGGGGTTTGTGTGATAATTCCTTCGTGCCCACTGTGACTGAGGATTGTTTCAGGCTGGCGCATCAACAAGACGAATAACAGTAGAGGAACGCCCGTGACGAATTCAGCCGCAATCGCCCCGCCGGCCAAGGTGACCGTGATCGGTCTCGGCAATATGGGCCGTCCGATGGCCGCGTGCATCGCCCGTGCGGGCTTTGAGGTGATGGGCTTCGATCTGTCGGCAGATGCGCGGTCCGCCTTCGCGGCTGAAGGCGGTACGGCCGCTGCAACGATCGACGAAGCGATCGCCGGCACGTCCGCAATCGTGACGCTGCTTCCTGATGGCAAGATCGTGCGCGCAGCCATCGAAGGCTTCAAGGCCAAGCTCGCCAAGGGCACGGTGATCATCGATATGAGTTCATCTGCCCCGCTCGGCACCCGCTCGCTCGGCGAGGAACTGATCGCGGACGGCTTCGCATTCATCGACGCGCCGGTTTCCGGCGGCGTGAAGCGCGCCATCAGTGGTACGCTGGCGATCATGGCGGGAGGCGACCACGCGACCATCGATCGTGCCGACAAAGTCCTGCTCTCCATGGGCCCCGCTGCCTTCCGCACAGGCCCCCTCGGCTCTGGCCACGCCGCCAAGGCACTGAACAACTATGTCTCCGCAGCGGGTCTTGCGGCAGCGGCTGAAGCGCTGGCGATCGGCAGCAAGTTTGGCATCGAGCCGAACACGCTCGTGGACGTGCTTAACGCCTCGACCGGCCGCAACAATTCCACCGAAAACAAGCTCAAGCAGTTCATGATTTCGGAGAGCTACGCGTCAGGTTTTGCGATGGCGTTGATGGCCAAGGATATCCAGACCGCAGACGAGCTCGCACATCAGATCGGCGTCAAGGCACCACTCGCCGACGAGGTCACCGCCATGTGGACTGCGGCGCTGAAGCAGCTTGGCCCCAAATCCGATCACACCGAGATCGGCCGCTATCTCACTGCGGACAAGTAAGCCGCAACATCGGCCGAAGGATCATCAGACAGCCACATCCGCCTTGATGGCAGCGTGAGGCGCATAGGCTTCGACCTTGAAATCATCGATGACGTAGTCATCGATATTTTTCGCCCGCGGCTTCAACGTCATGCGGGGCAATGCGAGCGGCTCGCGCGAGAGCTGCTCGCGGGCCTGATCGAGGTGATTGAGATAGAGATGCGCGTCTCCGGCGGCCCAGATGAACTCGCCTGGC
>CALRZK010000214.1:0-6098 GCA_943372615.1 Bradyrhizobium ivorense
CGGGCTTCGCTGGATCGGGCGGGCCCACCGGCTGCGGCTCGGCCTCTTCCTTGGCGACGATGCGGTCGAGGATCGCGAAGAACACCGGATTGATCATGATCGAGATGATCGCGCCGGCCAGCACGAGATCGCGGCCGCGATCCGGCAGCAGCGCAAGGCTCGCGCCCAGACTGACAAGAATGAACGAGAACTCGCCGATCTGCGCGAGCGACGCAGAAATCGTCAGGGCCGTCGATTGCGGATAGCCGAACAGGCGCACGATGCCGAAGGCCGCGACGGATTTTCCGATCAGGATGATGAAGACCGTGGCCAAGAGCGGCAGCGGATCACGCAGGATGATGCTGGGATCCACCAGCATGCCGACGGAGACGAAGAACAGCACCGCAAACGCATCGCGCAGCGGCAGCGTCTCGTTGGCGGCGCGCTGGCTGAGCTCGGATTCGCTGAGGATCATGCCGGCGAAGAAGGCGCCGAGCGCGAAGGAGACATCGAAGACGAGCGCCGCACCGAAAGCGACGCCGAGCGAGATCGCGAACACGGCCAGACGAAACAGCTCGCGCGAGCCGGTATGCGCGACGTAATGCAGCAAGGCCGGAATGACGCGACGGCCGACCACCAGCATGAAGATGACAAAGCCTGCGACCTTGCCGAGCGTGACCAGCAACGGCATCGCCAGCGCCGACAGATCGCCGCCGCCCTCCCCCTTGAGCAAGGGTGCGATGGCAGGCAGCAGCACCAGCGTCAGAACCATGGCGAGGTCTTCGACGATCAGCCAGCCGATGGCGATCCGTCCGCGCTCGCTGTCCAGCAGGCGGCGCTCCTGCAGTGCGCGCAGCAACACGACGGTCGATGCGACCGACAAAGCAAGGCCGAACACCAGGCCGCCGCCAAGACCCCAGCCCATCAATTCGCCAAGGCCGATACCGAGCAACGTCGCCACCGCAATCTGCACGACGGCGCCGGGGATGGCGATGTTCTTGACCGAGAGCAAATCCTTCAACGAAAAATGCAGGCCGACACCGAACATCAGCAGGATGATGCCGATTTCAGCGAGTTCGTTGGCGAGTTTCTGATCAGCGACATAGCCCGGCGTGAATGGCCCCATCAGCACGCCGGCGAGGAGATAGCCAACCAACGGCGACACACGGATGCGCTGCGCAACCACACCGAGAATGAAAGCCAGCACGAGGCCGACAACGACGGTCGAAATCAGAGGGGTATTGTGCTCCATGCCGCTTTTTGCCGCATGGGAGCGTGGGATGCCAGACTCAAGTGAGGCTACTCATGGTCGCAGCCTCAAACGATGTCGTTATCGCGGCACGCGGTTGCGGCGAAGCTATGCAATCCTTACTTAACAAGGTCAGGTCGTGAGTTCGCAGTGATCGCGTAGCCCGGATGGAGCGAAGCGCAATCCGGGGACCGGCATTTCAGTCAGTTCTGCTGTCCCTGCATTACGCTGCGCTCCATGCAGGCTACATCAACCCGCGATTTTCGCCTCGATCGCCTTCAATGCATCATCGGCCTTGCTGCCATCCGGGCCACCGGCCTGTGCCATATCCGGACGGCCACCGCCGCCCTTGCCGCCCAGGGCCTCGGACGCGATCTTCACCAGATCGACAGCACTGAAGCGCGTGACCAGATCCTCGGTGACGCCAACCACGACGCCGGCCTTGCCGTCTTCACCGACATTGATGATCGCCACCACGCCGGAGCCGAGCTGCTTCTTGCCGGCATCGGCGAGGCTCTTGAGATCCTTCATCTCGATGCCTGACACGCTCTTGGCCATGAGCTTGGTGCCGCCGACATCGCGGACGTCGCCGCCGCCTGCACCTGCCGCAGCACCGCTGGCACCGCCCATGGCGATGGTCTTCTTCGCCTCGGAGAGTTCACGCTCGAGCTTCTTGCGCTCGTCCATCAGCGCAGCGATTCGCGCGGGCATGTCGTCGAGGGTAGTGCGGAGCTCATTCGCGGCACTCTTGGCGAGCGCGATCGTCTCATTTGCGTGGTGACGAGCCTGGTTGCCCGTGAAGGCTTCGATACGGCGCACGCCGGACGCGACAGCGCTCTCGGCCGTCACCGAGATCATGCCGATATCGCCGGTGCGCTTCACATGGGTGCCGCCGCAGAGTTCGACCGACCAGCCAAGCGCATTGCTTCCGGAGTCACGCGGCATCTTGCCCATGGAGACGACGCGAACTTCATCGCCATATTTCTCGCCGAACAGCGCGCGGGCGCCGGCCTCGCGGGCATCGTCCACCGCCATCAGGCGCGTGGTGACTTCGTCATTTTCCAGCACCACATTATTGGCGATGTCTTCGACCTGACGCAGTTCTTCGGCCGTGATCGGCTTCTGATGCACGAAGTCGAAGCGCAGGCGCTTGTCGTCCACCGACGAGCCCTTTTGCGCGATGTGATCGCCAAGCACCTGACGCAGCGCTTCATGCAGCAGATGCGTGGCCGAGTGATTGGCGCGGATCGCCGAGCGACGGGCATGATCGACATCGAGCGCGAGCGCGGTGCCGAGCTTCAGTTCGCCGCTCTCGACGGTGCCGAGATGCACGAACAGATCGCCAGCACGCTTCTGGGTATCGGTGACGCGGAAGGTGACGCCCTCGCCCGTCAGAACGCCGAGATCGCCGACCTGGCCACCGGACTCCGCATAGAACGGCGTCTGGTTCAGCACGATGGCGCCGGTCTCGCCGGCCTTGAGGCTTTCGACTTCAGCACCATCCTTGACCAGCGCAGTCACAGCGCCTTCGGCATTCTCGGTTTCATAGCCGAGAAATTCAGTGGCGCCGAGCTTTTCACGCAGGCCGAACCAGACGGTTTCGGTCGCGGCTTCGCCCGAACCGGACCATGACGCACGCGCCTTCTGCTTCTGCCGCTCCATCGCATCGGTGAAGGATGCGATATCGACGGAGATGCCGCGGTTGCGCAGCGCGTCCTGGGTGAGATCGAGCGGGAAGCCGAAAGTGTCGTAGAGCGTGAAGGCGGTCTCGCCGTCGAACATATCGCCCTGCTTCAGCGTGGCGCTCTTGGTGTCGAGAATGCCGAGGCCCTTTTCCAGCGTGCGGCGGAAGCGCGTTTCTTCGAGGCGCAGCGTCTCTTCGATCAGCGAGCGCGCGCGCTGCAATTCCGGATAGGCTTCGCCCATCTCGCGCACCAGCGCGGCGACGAGCTTCCACATGATCGGCTCGCGGGCGCCGAGCAACTGGCCATGGCGCATGGCACGACGCATGATACGGCGGAGCACATAGCCGCGTCCTTCATTGGACGGCAGCACGCCGTCCGCAATCAGGAACGACGACGCGCGCAGATGATCGGCGATCACGCGCAGCGAGGCCTTCATCGGGCCCTGCGGATCGGCACCGGTGAGATCGGCGATGGCGCGGATCAGCGCGACGAACAGGTCGATATCGTAGTTGTCGTGCTTGCCCTGCAGCACCGCAGCGATGCGCTCGAGGCCCATGCCGGTGTCGATCGAGGGCTTCGGCAGCGCGAGACGATTGCCCGGGGCGATCTGCTCGAACTGCATGAACACGAGATTCCAGATCTCGATAAAGCGGTCGCCATCTTCATCGGGTGAACCGGGAGGGCCACCGGGGATCTTGTCGCCATGATCGAAGAAGATTTCCGAACACGGGCCGCAGGGACCGGTGTCGCCCATCTGCCAGAAATTGTCCGAGGTCGGGATGCGGATGATCTTCGACTCGGAAAGCCCAGCGACCTTCTTCCACAGACCAAAGGCTTCGTCGTCTTCCGAATAGACGGTGACGAGCAGCTTGTCCTTCGGCAGCCCGTATTCCTTGGTGATCAGGTTCCAGGCCAGCTCGATGGCGCGTTCTTTAAAATAATCGCCGAACGAGAAGTTGCCGAGCATCTCGAAGAAGGTGTGATGGCGCGCGGTATAGCCGACATTGTCGAGGTCGTTATGCTTGCCGCCGGCGCGCACGCATTTCTGCGAGGTAGTGGCGCGCTGATAGGGCCGTTTCTCGATACCGGTAAAGACGTTCTTGAACTGCACCATGCCGGCATTGGTGAACATCAGCGTGGGGTCGTTGCGCGGCACCAAAGGCGACGACGACACGATGTCGTGGCCGTTCTTGGCGAAGTAATTCAGAAATGCCGACCTGATCTCGTTAACGCCGCTCATAACCGTCCAATCACGCCTGATAGCGACCACGGCAGATCCCGCGGCCTTAAACCACAACCGGTCGCTTTTAGACCGGGGGGCACGCGCCTGTCCAGAAACTGTGCAGCTTAATCATGGGGTTGCCGCGATAGCACAGGGCCGTGGATTGATATTGCAAGTGCGTTGACAGTCTCGGGGAACGTGTGGTCTTTTGCCGGCGTTGAACGACGTCACGTCGGGAGAGACCGGTCCTCGCTTTGGGTCGGCGCCGAAGGAGCAACCGCCCCGGAAACTCTCAGGCAAAAGGACCGTGTGACGGACTAAGCATCTGGAAAGAGGCGCTGCGGCATCCCCGCGAGCGTCCGCCGACGGGATAATACTCTCAGGCACAGCGACAGATGGGGCTTCTGCGACACCCGCCGGGAATCTGCCCGGGGGAACCGCGAGGGCCCTGATCGATGCTTGCGACCGACAAAACCTCAACTTTGAAGCAAACGCCGCTCCATGCGCTGCATGTGGCGCGCGGCGGCAAGATGGTGCCCTTCGCCGGCTATGACATGCCGGTGCAATATGCCACCGGCGTGCTGAAGGAACATCTGCACACCCGCGCCGCGGCCGGCCTGTTCGACGTGTCCCATATGGGCCAGATCGTGCTGCGGGCGAAATCCGGCAAGGTCGAGGATGCAGCACTGGCGCTGGAAAAACTGGTGCCGATGGACATCCTGGCGCTCGCACCCGGCCGTCAGCGCTACGCGCAGTTCACTAATGAGACCGGCGGCATTCTCGACGACCTGATGGTCGCGAATTTTGGCGACCACCTGTTTCTGGTCGTCAACGCCGCCTGCAAAAATGAAGACGAAGCGCATCTGCGTGCGCATCTGTCTGACACCTGCATCATCGAGGCCCTGCCCGACCGCGCGCTGATCGCGCTGCAGGGGCCTAAAGCGGCGGATGTGCTGGCAAGATTCTGCCCGGAAGCGCCTCAGATGAAGTTCATGGATGCAGGCCCGCACCAAGTGAACGGCGTCGCCTGCTTCGTCTCGCGCTCCGGCTATACCGGCGAAGACGGCTACGAAATCTCGATCCCGAACGATCAGGCCGAAGCGCTCACTGCCGCCCTGCTCGATCATCCCGACGTACTGCCGATCGGCCTCGGCGCCCGCGACAGCCTGCGGCTGGAAGCCGGCATGTGCCTCTACGGCCATGACATCGATACGACGACCACGCCCATCGAAGGCAATCTGATCTGGTCGATCCAGAAGAGCCGCCGCAGCGGCGGCGCGCGGGCTGGCGGCTTCTTCGGCAGCGACGCGATTCTTGCACAGCTCGATAGCGGCGCGTTACGCCAGCGCGTCGGGCTGAAGCCCGAAGGCCGCGCCCCTGTGCGCGAGGGCGTGCTGCTGTTTGCGGATGCCACCTCCACCGATTCGATCGGCAAGGTCACCTCGGGCGGCTTCGGCCCCAGCATCTCGGCACCGATCGCCATGGGCTACCTGCCCACGTCACTCGCCAAAGACGGCACTACGGTGTTTGCCGAATTGCGCGGACAGCGTTTGCCGATGACCGTCGCCGCCATGCCTTTCGTCCCGAACAACTACAAGCGTTGAGGAACTGACCCATGACCACCCTCTACACCGAAGACCACGAATGGCTGCAGATCGACGGCGACATCGTCACCGTCGGCATCACCGATTTTGCGCAGTCGCAGCTCGGCGACGTCGTGTTCGTCGAACTGCCCAAGATCGGCCGTGCGCTGAAGAAGGCTGAAGCAGCCGCCGTGGTCGAATCGGTGAAGGCCGCCTCCGACGTCTACGCGCCGATCACCGGCGAAGTGGTCGAGATCAATGACGGCCTCGCCGCCGAGCCCGCGCTGGTGAATTCCGATGCCGAAAGCAAGGCCTGGTTCTTCAAGCTGAAGCTCGCCGACAAGAGCGAGCTCGACGGCCTGATGGATGCCGAGGCTTAC
>CALRZK010000215.1:0-6087 GCA_943372615.1 Bradyrhizobium ivorense
ATGATGGTCGTGGCCATGATCATGATGGTGGTGATCGTGATCGTCGGCATTCAGGAATTCTGGCTCGATTTCCAGGATGCGATCGAGATCGAAAGCGCCGCGGTCGAGCACGTCCTCCAGCTTCACCTGCGCGCGCGTGGTGCGATGCAGTTTTGCATAGGGATTGATCGCGCGGATGCGCGCTTCGACTTCGGCGAGTTCCGGTGCCGTGACGAGATCGGTCTTGTTGAGCACGATGACGTCGGCAAAGGCGATCTGGTTCTTGGCTTCCGGCGCGTCCTTGAGGCGGTCGCTCAGCCACTTGGCATCGGCCACGGTGACCACGGCATCGAGCCGCGCATTGGCCTGAACGTCTTTATCCACGAAGAAGGTCTGCGCGACGGGCGCCGGATCGGCAAGGCCCGTGGTCTCGACGATGATGGCGTCGAACTTGCCCTTGCGCTTCATCAGGCCTTCGAGAATGCGCACGAGGTCGCCGCGCACGGTGCAGCAGACGCAGCCATTGTTCATCTCGAACACTTCCTCATCGGCACCGATGATGAGGTCGTTGTCGATGCCGATCTCGCCGAATTCATTGACGATGACGGCGTATTTCTTGCCGTGGTTCTCCGTGAGGATGCGGTTCAGCAGCGTGGTCTTGCCGGCGCCGAGATAGCCGGTCAGCACGGTCACGGGAATTTTCTGGGAAGCCGCAGTCGTCATCGAATGTTCTCCAAACAAAGACCTCATCCCGAGAGAGGATCTCGAAGGATGAGGCGATTGGGAGCGCGGCCTATGGGGTCAGCGCGCCCGCCAGCGTCTTTATATTGTGCCTGACCATGGCAATGTAAGTGGGTGCATCGCCGTTTTCGGCGGTCAGGCTGTCCGAATACAGCGTTCCGCCGATCTTTGCACCAGTCTCGGCAGCGATCCGCCGGATCAGGCGAGGATCGCTCACATTTTCCAGAAACACGGCCGGGATTTTGGCTTTTCGGATCTGGGTGATGATGCGGGCCACGTCTTTGGCCGAGGCTTCAGATTCGGTGGAGACGCCCTGCGGCGCCACGAACTGGACGCCATAGGCGCCCGAGAAATAACCGAAGGCGTCATGGGTCGAGATGACCTTGCGCTGCGCCTCGGGGATATTGGCCACCGCAGCCCTTACATCGCTTTCCAGCACCAGCAGCTTGTCGAGATAGGCCTCGGCATTGGCCTTGTAGATCTCGGCGCCATCCGGATCAGCCTTGGCCAGAGCGTTGCGGATGTTGCGCACATAGATGCCCGCATTGGCGATCGACTGCCAGGCATGCGGATCATCATGGCCGTGATCATGCTTGCCGCCGTGATCGTGGCCACCCTCCTCGGCCTCGCGCGGCTTGATGCCGTCCGTGGCGGTGACGATGGTCGCCTTGCCACCGGCGGATTTCACCAGCCGCGGCAGCCAGCCTTCGAAACCAAGGCCGTTGACGAAGACCAACTTGGCCGACGTGATGGTTTTCGCATCGGCCGGCGTCGGTGTGTAGACATGCGCATCGCCATTGGGACCGACCAACGTGGTCACAGCGACTCGCTCACCGCCGACTGTGCGGACGAAGTCACCCAGGATGGAGAAACTGGCGACGACGTTCAGCTTCTCCTGCGACCACAACGGTGTGATCGTTGATACGAACAGCAGAATAGCGCCAAAAGCTGCGCCGCAAGAATTACGCAAGGAAGTCACAATCAAGCCTCAAGATGTCGGCCCGGAAACAGCTGTTTGAGCAATCCGGACACCCTGCCGAAGAACACTGAAAATATGTACAGAACCG
The DNA here is from genome assembly GCA_943372615.1 of Bradyrhizobium ivorense. Lineage (GTDB taxonomy): Bacteria > Pseudomonadota > Alphaproteobacteria > Rhizobiales > Xanthobacteraceae > Tardiphaga > Tardiphaga ivorense_A. Next base: position 1,788 of record CALRZK010000215.1, read on the forward strand.
CCGCCACAAGGATGATTGCGGGGCCGGACGGCACTTTGGTCTGGAACGACAACACGAGGCCGCCATAGCCGGAGATCATCGCGCTCGCGACAGAGATCAGCATCATGCCTGTGATATCGCGCGACCAGAATCGCGCGATGCCGGCGGGCAAAATCATCAATCCCACCGCCAGCAGCGTGCCGAGTGCGTGAAAACCGTTGACGAGATTGACGACGACAAGTGCGAGGAAAGCGAGATGCGCCGGCGCGCCTGCGCGGCTCACGGTGCGAAGGAAAACGGGATCGACACATTCGATCACCAGCGGGCGATAAATCACGGCCATCACCACCAGCGTGATCGTCGCATTGAAGGCGATCACCAGCAGCGTCTGATCATCGAGCGCGAGAATGTTGCCGAACAGTACATGCAGCAGGTCGATATTGGTGCCGCGCATGGAGACGATGGTGACGCCGACCGCGAGCGAAACCAGATAAAAGGCTGCAAGCGAGGCGTCTTCCTTGATCACGGTGACGCGCGAAACAAGGCCTGCCAGCAGGGCCACCGAGAAGCCTGCGATCAAACCACCAAATGTCATCGCGAACAGATTGAGGCCGGAGAACAGAAAGCCGATCGCAGCACCGGGTAGGATCGCATGCGCCATGGCATCGCCGACAAGGCTCATCCGCCGCAGCATCAGGAACACGCCGATCGGCGCACCGCCGAGCGCGAGCGCGACCACGCCGGCCAGCGCGCGGCGCATGAATTCGAAATCGATGAAAGGCGCGATCAGCGCGTCGTAAAGCATGATCAGGCCGCCTGCGATCGCTCGTGATCGGCAACGCAGGTGCCGGCGGTGTCGTCGAATGCCTCGCACATGCGGCGGGCTTCGAGCAGATTGTCGGAGGTCAGCACGTCAGCCGTCTTGCCCCACGCCACCGCGCCACGCGCGAGCAGCAGCGTTTGCGGGAAATAGGCGCGCACCATTTCCATGTCGTGCAGAGCTGCCAGCACCGTACGCTGCTCGCCATGCCAGCGCTGCACCAGCGCGATCAAATCCATCGTCGTCTTGGCGTCGATGGCATTGAACGGCTCGTCGAGCACGATCACATCGGCATCCTGCAGCAGCACGCGCGCAAACAGCATGCGCTGCATCTGGCCGCCGGATAGCGTGCCGATATTGCGATTCTCGAAACCGTTGAGGCCGACCGCGGCCAGCGCCTGCGCGATCTGCTCGCGCGCTTTCTTGCCGAGGCCGCCGAAGATCCCGGTGGTGCGCCACAGGCCGGTGCCGACGAAATCGAACACCGAGATCGGGAATGTGCGGTCGATATCGGCGCTCTGCGGGAGATAAGCGATGTCGCGCTGCTTGATGTCGCCCCGCGTAATCTTGCCGGCCAGCGGCTTCAGAATGCCGACAATGCCGCGGAACAGGGTGGATTTTCCGGCGCCGTTCGGCCCGACCACGGCCAGCAGAGCCCCCTGAGTGACATCGCCATTGAGGTGATGCACCGCCGGATGGCGATCATAGCCGAGGGTGACGTCGCGAAAGGAAAGCTGCGCAGTCATGACGGCCTCATCGCCAGCAGAACCACCGCCCAGAGCCCAGCGGAGACCGCCAGCGCGGCTGCGAGCCGGCCGGGCAGCGACATGCGCAGGACCGACCAGGGCGACGGCTGGGCCGGATGCGGGCTCGCAGGGTCATGGCTGTGATGGGCATGGCCATGCGCTTGACCATGGTGGTGGTCGTGGCTGTGCGAATGATCGTGGGAATGCGTCTGCGCCATAGCGGGCCGGAACCGTGCATGGCCAAAAAGGCCAATGAAAACAAGGCACCGAAGGCGCCATTCCCTCCAATCTATGTTACATTATAACGTAGCGCAAGCCGCGGTCAGGCGAAGTGGCGCACCAGGGCCAACCCTGCGAACAGGCCGGCAATGGACAGCACGACCGAGCCGAGGACATAGGCCAGCGCGAGGCCGAGTTCGCCTCGTTCATAGAGCAACGCCGCATCGAGCGAGAAGGCCGAGAAGGTCGTGTAGCCGCCGAGAATGCCGGTCATCAGAAACAGTCGCCAAGGCTGCGACGCCTCGCCCTTGAAGGCGAGATAGCCTGCGATCAAGCCCATCACCGTGGAGCCGGTGATGTTGATGATGAAGGTGCCCCACGGAAAGCCGGGGGCCATGCAGCGGGCGCAAGTGAGGTTGATCACATGGCGCAAGGTGGCGCCGAGACCGCCACCGACAAAAACCAGAACGAAATTCATCGAACACCTGCTGCGCAATCAGCCCAATTCGGCTGTTGTGCCGCAGCGTGTGTGCGGCGGCAAGTCGCAGCGATGGATGACAAGACACGAAGATGTGGGCCGGAAAAGAAAAGGGCGGCAGCTTGCGCCACCGCCCTTCCCTTGCGCCATCAAGCGCTAAGACGATCAGACCGCCTTGCCGAACAACTCGTCCACGTAGTCCCAGTTGACGAGGTTGTCGACGAACGCCTTGAGATAGTCAGGGCGACGGTTGCGGTAGTCGATGTAGTAGGAGTGCTCCCAGACGTCGACGCCGAGGATCGGGGTCGCGCCATGCACCAGCGGGTTTTCGCCGTTCGGGGTCTTGGAGACTTCGAGCTTGCCGTTCTTGACGGCGAGCCAGGCCCAGCCCGAACCGAACTGGCCGGCGCCGGCGGCTGCGAAATCAGCCTTGAACTTGTCGAGACCGCCGAGATCCTCGTCGATCTTCTTGGCCAGACGGCCCGGCAGCTTGTCGCCGCCGCCATTCGGCTTCATCCAGTTCCAGAAATGGAGATGGTTGTAGTGCTGGCCGGCATTGTTGAAGAGCGCGGCGTTCTTGCCGAACGAGCCCTTCACGATTTCTTCGAGCGATTTGCCCTCGAATTCGGTGCCCTTCAGCAGGTTATTGCCGTTGGTCACGTAAGCCTGATGGTGCTTATCGTGATGGAATTCCAGCGTTTCCTTCGACATGTAAGGCGCGAGCGCGTCATGGGCGTAGGGCAGATCGGGAAGCGTGAAGGTCATGGGGTCAAGGTCCACGTTAATGGGAGAGTTGGCTTAACGGGAACCTTTATAGAAGGTTCCCGTTCTCTCGCCCACCCTCTCATTTCATTCAGGCGGCGCTCGGCACCACCGACGGGACGGCATCACGCCGCACCGGCGGCTTCACATTCATCAGCATCTGGAAGCATCCGGCGATCAGACCGATGATGACGGCCGCTTGCCATGCACGATCGTAAGTGCCGAGATGCGAAAAGATCATCCCGCCGCCCCAGGCCCCCATGAAAGAGCCTGCCTGATGGCTGAGGAAGGCGATGCCGGTCAGCGTTGCCATGTAACGCAGGCCGAATAGCTGGGCGACGAGGCCATTCACCAGCGGCACGACACCGAGCCAGAGCGAGCCCAGCACCGCAGCGAAGACGAGCGTCGTGGTCGGCGTGGCGGGAAAATAGAAATACGCCGCGAGCGCGAATGATCGCGCGATGTAAATTCCGCCGAGCAAAATCTGCTTCGGATAACGGCCGCCGAGCCACCCGAAAGCATAGGAGCCGAACACATTGAACAAACCCACCATCGCCAGCGCCGTCGCGCCGAGCGATGGATCGAGGCCGCAAGTGGCGAGATAATTCGGCAGATGCGTGGTGATGAACACCAGTTGGAGACCACACACGAAGAAGGACAGCGCCAGCACGATATAACCGGAATGGCCGAGCGCGGATTGCACGACTTCGCCCAGCGATTGAGGAAGTTCGTCGCTTGGCGCACGTTCGATCTTGTCGGACTGGCCGGCGAACAACGCGGCCGGAATCATCACCGCGGCGAGGCCGAGGAAGCCGATCAAAGCTACCTGCCAGCCGGCGGTGGAGATCAGCGTCTGCGCCAGCGGCGATGCGACGACGAGACCGAGCGAGCCAGCCGCGGAGACGGCACCCATGGTGACGCTACGCTTGGCCGCCGAAACGGTGCGCGAAGCCACCGTCATGGTCATGCTCGAAGCCGTGCAGGACAAAGCAAGGCCGACGCAAATGCCTGCGCCGAGCGTGAAGACCAGCGGCGTGGTGGCGAACAGCATGAAGACAAGGCCGGCGGCATAGATCATCACGCCGGTCAGCATCACCCAGCGGCTGCCGAAGCGATCTGCAATGGCGCCAACGAAAGGCTGCGAGATGCCCCAGACAACATTCTGCAACGCCGTGGCCAGCGAGAAGTCGGCCGTGGTGATGGCGGTGTCGTGCAGGATCGAGGGCTGAAACAGCCCAAAACTCTGGCGCATGCCCATGGCCAGACTGAGCAGCGTCGCCGCACCGGCCAAAATCG
>CALRZK010000216.1:0-6042 GCA_943372615.1 Bradyrhizobium ivorense
GGCATCACGCGCGCGCTTCAAGATTTCAATGGACTCCGCGCAGCTCACCGAGGCCGCGTGGTAGCGTCCGCCGGTCAATGCGACCAGGCGCATGTCGCGCTCCAGCATAATGGCTTCGGCAGCGGTCGGGATGCCGGTGAGGCCGAGCCGCGAGGCACGCTCGCCTTCATTCATCACGCCTTCGCCGACCAGTGCGGGGTCTTCGGTGTAGTGCACGATCAGCGCATCGAAATCGCGCGCGTAAGTGAGCGCACGGCGCATCACCTGCGCATTGGTGACGCTCTTGTGGCCGTCGGTGAAGGCCACGGCGCCGGCCGCGCGGAGCAGGCCGAATTCGGTCATCTCGCGGCCTTCGAGCCCCTTGGTCAGCGCCGCCATCGGATGGATGTTGACGATGGCCGTATCGCGCGCGCGGCGCAGCACGAAGTCCACGGTGGCGGAATTGTCGATCGTCGGCGACGTATCCGGCTGGCAGATAATGGTGGTGATGCCGCCCGCGGCCGCCGCATGGCTGGCAGAAGCAAAAGTCTCGCGATGGCTGGCGCCGGGCTCGCCGACAAAAGCGCGCATGTCGATCAGGCCGGGGGCGACGACTTTGCCGGCGCAATTGATGACCTCGGTGCCTTCGGGCACGCCAGCGGTGCCGATACCGCGCTTGGCGTCACGGATCACGCCATCGACGATGAGCACGTCGCCGGTGGTGTCGAGCGTCTGCGACGGATCGATCAGGCGCGCATTGGCGAGGAGGAGCGGGCGGCGGTTGGTCAGCATGATATCAGCGCCGTTTCGAGATGATGGATTTCAGGATCGTGGTCCAGAACCAGACGGTGAGTGCGAAGGCTCCGGTGATCACCACGAAGATGATCGTGAAGATGATGTTCTGTGTCGTAAATCCCTGCACGTAGAGCATCACGCCGATGAAGAACGTGCCGAGGATGACGACAAATCTCAGTTTCCGCTGCATCAGTCCGACAAGGAATGACAGCAGCGTGTCCATGGCCGTCACGCATTGGGCAGGTTGCGCGCCAGCGCTTCCAGCACCGCCATGCGCACGGCGACGCCCATTTCCACCTGTTCGCGGATCAGCGACTGCGCGCCGTCAGCCACCAGACTGTCGATCTCGACGCCGCGATTCATCGGGCCGGGATGCATCACCAGCGCGTCCGGCTTGGCGTAAGACAGCTTCTTCTGGTCGAGGCCGAAATACTGAAAATATTCGCCGGACGACGGCACGAAGGAGCCGTTCATGCGCTCGCGCTGCAGGCGCAGCATCATCACGATATCGGCGCCGTTGAGCCCTTCGCGCATGTCGCGCATCACTTCCACGCCCATGCGCTCGATGCCCGGCGGCAGCAGGGTGGAGGGGCCGACCACGCGGACGCGGGCGCCCATGGTGTTCAGCAGGATGATGTTGGAGCGCGCCACACGCGAATGCAGCACGTCGCCACAGATCGCGATCACGAGGCCTTCGATCCGGCCCTTGTTGCGGCGGATGGTCAGCGCGTCGAGCAGCGCCTGCGTCGGATGCTCATGCGCGCCGTCGCCGGCATTGATCACGGAGCCATCGACTTTGCGCGCCAGCAATTCCACCGCGCCGGAGGCGTGATGGCGCATGACGAGAATGTCCGGATGCATTGCATTCAGCGTCATCGCGGTGTCGATCAGCGTCTCGCCCTTCTTGATGGACGAGGAGGCGACCGACATGTTCATCACATCGGCGCCGAGCCGCTTGCCGGCCAGCTCGAACGACGACTGCGTGCGCGTCGAATTCTCGAAGAACAGGTTGATCTGGGTGCGGCCGCGCAGCGAGGAGCGCTTTTTGTCGACTTGCCGGTTCAGCTCGACATATTCCTCGGACAGGTCGAGGAGGCCGGTGATCTCGGCGGCTTTCAGGCCTTCGATCCCCAGCAGATGCCGGTGCGCGAAGACGAAACTGGATTTGGGGGCGCTGGTCATTAAAGCCAAATCCTATAGGGCCCGTTGCCGCAGGGGGCAAGCGCGGATCGCCGGGTTCCGGGTTATCCCCCGGTGTGTGAGGGCGGTGGTAGAATTGCAATCATTCTGGTCTCCCATTGTCATCCCCGCGAAAGCGGGGATCCGGTAGACACCGGCCTCGCGGTGCCATCACAAACGGCGGCGCTTACTGGATCGCCCGGTCGAGCCGGGCGATGACAAGGAGAGAGCGGCGGAAGGCGTCATCCGCCACTTCGACCCTTCCGCCGATTGAGTTAGGCTCCCCTCAGAATCCAAACGAGATCCCATGATGACGCAAATGTCTCGATGGTCCGTGCTGCTCAGCCTCGCGCTTCTGCTGTTCGCCACCTCCGCCCATGCCAAGCGCGTGGCGCTGGTGATCGGCAATGACGTCTATACCAACATGCCGGCCGCCCAGCAGCTGCAGAAGGCCGTCAATGACGCCCGCACCATCGGCCGCGCGCTGACCTCGCTCGGCTTCGACGTCACCATCGGCACCAATCTCGGCCGCCAGGCCATGGTGGACCGGTTGTCCGATTTCACCGCAAAACTCGCGCCGGGCGACACGGCGGCGCTGTTCTTCGCCGGCCACGGCGTCGCCATCGGCGGCGTCAATTATCTCGTGCCCAGCGACGTGCCGCCAGTGAACGAAGGCGCCGAAGCCCGCGTCCGCGGCGCCTCGCTGGCAGAGCCGGATATCATCGCCGAAATCCAGGCAAAATCCGTCAGCGTGGCGCTGATGGTGATCGATGCCTGTCGCGACAATCCGTTTCCGCGCAATGCCGGCCGTTCCATCGGCTCCTCGCGCGGTCTTGCGGATGCCAAGCCCGCGCGCGGCATCTTCACCATCTATTCCGCCGGCATCGGCCAGACCGCGCTGGATCGCCTGACCGACAAGGACCCGGAGCCGAACTCCGTCTTCACCCGCATCTTCGCCGAGGAACTGGTGAAGCCCAATCTGCATCTCGGCGATCTCGCGGTGGAGACGCGGGAGCGCGTGGCGGCACTGGCATTGCGGGCCACTGACCGCGCCGGCAATCCGGCGCCGCATGAACAGACGCCTGCCTATTACGACCAGACCCTCGGTGGCCGCATCTATCTCGCCGGCACCTCTATCGATGCGCCGCGCCCCACCGCAGCGCCACCGCCGCCCCGCGTCGATGTCGCTGCTATCCCGCCGAAACAGGTCGAGGCCGAACGCGCAGCGACTGCGCCGCGACCGGGCGCGCCGAACGAGGTCTGCGCGCGCAACGGCGCCGAGACCTATTGCGTTTCGTCGGTACTGCCAGGCCAGTTCAACAATGCCTATGGCCCCGCAAATCTGTTCAGTGGTCCGCAAGGCGTCGCCTGGGTCGAGGGCCGGCAGGGCTCGGGCGTCGGCGAATGGATCACCGTGGAGTTCGATGGCCTGCGCCGTGTGCGCTCCTTCGTGTTCCGCAACGGCTATCAGAAGGACGATGACATCTGGCGCAAGAACGGCCGCGTGAAGCGTCTGTTGTTGCAGACATCATCTGGTGAACGCATTCCGCTCGAACTGGATGATCGCTCCGGCGTGCAGACCTGGACGATGAACAAGCCGGTGGACGCGCAATGGCTGAAATTCACCATCGACGATGTTTATCCCGGCAGCCGCTACACCGACACGGCGCTGAGCAAGCTGACGGTGAATTCGGAGCGCATCCGATGATGCGCCGGCGAGCAACGACGCTCGGCCACCTCTCCCCACCGGGGAGAGGTGGCGGTGCATGGTCCGTTCGTTTGTGTTTCATGGCTCATGTTCTGACAACGATGGTTGTCGTCTCGGCATCCGCCGCATCTGCACAATCATTGCCCGACGATTTCGTGTTCCTGCGGGATCTCGATCCGAGCATCCGGCAGGACATCCGCTATGCCGGCGTCAACAATTTCGTCGGCCGCAAGCTGTCTGGCTATGACGCCGCCGAATGCGTGGTGAAGCGATCGGTCGGGCAGGCGCTCATAAAAGTGCAGCAGGAGCTGAAAGCGCAGAACCTGTCGCTGAAAATGCTCGACTGCTATCGCCCCGCGCGCGCCTCGCGCGACATGGTGGTCTGGGCGCAGGACGGCAACGAGACCCCCGCGCAAAAGCGCTACAATCCGTCGTTCAACAAGGCCGACCTGTTTCGCCTCGGTTATATCGCCGAACGCTCCGGGCACTCGACAGGTGCTGCGGTGGATCTCACGCTCGTCGATCTGCGCGCGCCGACCGCGCCGCCCTTCGATCCCTACCGCGCCTATGGCAATTGCATCGCCTCCGAAGCACAGCGCGCGCCGGAAGCGAGCGTCGATATGGGGACGGGCTATGATTGTTCGGACGCCAAGGCGTGGACGGCGTCACGCGCCATCACTGCCACGCAGCGCCGCTGGCGCGACATTCTTGTGGCGTCGATGCGAAAGCAGGGTTTCGTGAATTATTCGAAGGAGTGGTGGCACTTCTCGATGCCGGGTGTCGGCACCAAGGCTTATGATTTTCCGATCAGGCGCTGAATCGTAGGATGGGTAGAGCGAAGCGAAACCCATCATCCGAACCGTGCGGCAGACTCCGCCGATGGGTTTCGCTCCGGCGCGTCGCGCCTGCGCTCTACCCATCCTACGGCACCTCGTATTGAGGCCCAATCCATCGTAAAATGATTCGCGCCACGCTTCTCCTGCCGGAACATCCCGATGACCTCTGCCACCTCCGCCAAACATGCGGTGCTCAACCAGTCGCCGCCTTTCGAGGACGTCAATCTGTTCGAGCTGGATCGGCCGCTGGTCGATGCGCTGGCCTTCAACGATGCTTCCAGCGCATTCACCGCGCATTCCGATTTCGGCAAGCAGTGGGGCTGCGCCGAAATGGCCGACCGTGCACGGCTAGCCAATGAGAACACGCCAAAACTGCGGACTTTCGATGCGCGCGGCAATCGCCGCGACGAGGTCGAATTTCATCCGGCCTATCATGAGCTGATGGCCGCAAGCGTTGCCGCCGGCATTCACAACTCGACCTGGACCGCTGATGGCAAGCCGAAGGGCCATGCCTCCGAAGTCATTCGCGCCGCAAAATTCTACATGGCCGCGCAGGTCGAGACCGGTCATCTGTGTCCGATCACCATGACGCGTGCTGCCGTGGGCGCGCTCGCCTCGCAGCCCGATGTGCTGGCGCAGGTGATGCCGATCATCGGCGGCAGCAGCTACGATCCAAGCTTCAAGCCATGGTTCGAAAAATCCGGCATGACTCTCGGCATGGGCATGACCGAGCGTCAGGGCGGCACCGATGTGCGCGCCAATATGACGATGGCGACGCGCGATGGCGATGCCTTCCAGATCACCGGCCACAAATGGTTCATGTCGGCGCCGATGTGCGACGCATTCCTGGTGCTGGCGCAGGAGGAGGGCGGGCTCGGCTGTTTCTTCATACCGCGCTTCCGGCCCGATGGCTCGCTCAATGCGCTGAATTTCCAGCGCCTCAAGGACAAGCTCGGCAACCGCTCCAATGCGTCGTCGGAGGTCGAGTTCAACGAGGCCTATGCGTTGCGCGTCGGTGAGGAAGGCAAGGGGATCCGCACCATCATCCAGATGGTGCAACTGACGCGGCAGGATTGCTCCATTGCTTCCGCCGGCCTGATGCGCTCCGGCCTCGTCCATGCGCTGCATCACACCCGTCATCGCAGTGTGTTCCAGAAACATCTCGCCGATCAGCCGATGATGCAGAGCGTGCTCGCCGACATGGCGCTGCATGTGGAGGCGACGACGGCACTGGTCATGCGTCTCTGCCGCGCCTTTGATCAGGCAGCGGAAGATCCCATGGAGGCCGCTTACATGCGCTTCCTCACGCCGGTGGTGAAATACTGGGTCTGCAAATCCGCGCCGGGCTTCCTCTATGAGGCCATGGAGTGCCTCGGCGGCAATGGCTATGTCGAGGACGGCATTCTTGCGCGGCATTATCGCGAAGCGCCGGTCAATGCGATCTGGGAAGGCTCGGGCAATGTCATGTGCCTTGACGTGCTGCGGGCGCTGTCCCGTGAGGGCGACGCTGCGACGGGCGTGCTGCAGGACCTGATGCAGGACACG
>CALRZK010000217.1:0-6035 GCA_943372615.1 Bradyrhizobium ivorense
AACGATTAACTGGGATACTGGACAGAACGACAAAAAGAGCAAGCCAGTCACTATCAAGAAAGAAGTTCATCGCGTGCAGGTTCTCGATCCTGCCACGGGTACGGGCACTTTTTTGGCAGAAGTGGTGAAGTTAGTAGCCCAGCGGGTCAAAACGTCTGCTCCGGGGCAATGGTCTAGCTATGTTGAGAAAGATCTGATTCCGCGCATCCATGGATTCGAGCTCCTGATGGCCAGCTACGCCATGTGTCATATGAAGCTCGATATGACTTTGACTGGACTGGGATACAAGCCTTCAGCGAAGCCACCACGTCTCGGCGTTTATCTCACCAATTCATTGGAAGAAGGCGAGCGCGTTGAGCAAACCTTGTTCGGCCTATCTCGCGCAATTGCCGAGGAAGCCAAGGCTGCCAGCGACATCAAACGGCAGACGCCGATCATGTGCGTCATCGGAAATCCACCTTACTCTGGACACTCGTCGAACAAAGGGCCTTGGATCGAAAGATTGATGGCAGAGTACAAGGTTAGCCCAGAGCTGAAGCGACCGGCGCAAGCCAAATGGCTTTCTGATGATTACGTGAAATTCGTTCGTTTCGCCGAGCATATGATTGAGAAAAATGGCGAAGGAATTCTTGGATTCATCACGAACCATGGCTACCTGGATAATCCTACTTTCCTCGATATGCGTAGGCACCTTCAGCAGACGTTCGATCGCATCTACGTGTTAGATCTCCATGGCAACGCTAAGAAAAAGGAAGTTTGCCCGGATGGTTCTCCCGACAAGAACGTATTCGATATCCAACAAGGTGTCGCGATCATAGTCGCGGTAAAGAAGCGTTCGCCGAAAGCAGAAAAAAAGCCTGCCGTAGTTTTTCACGGCGAGTTGTGGGGCGACCGCGAGTTTAAATATCAGAGCCTATGGGATGGATCAAAAGGTACGCTTGCGCCCCAAGATGTGTCACCAGATGCGTCGCCTTGGCGCTTCAAGCCCACGGATAAGGTTCTCGAAGCAAAATATAACGCGGGTTTCTCGGTCGCTGAGCTATTTTCTCCGAACGGGCGTCCTGCCCCCGGCATTGTCACTACCCACGATGAGTTTGCTATCTCATGGGATGCGGCCGGCGCCGTGGAAAAGGTTGAGCGTTTGCTATCGACTTCGAGCGAGGCCGAAGCGCGCCTTGAGTTTCGCCTGTGCTCTCAAGATCAATGGAATTATTTGAGCGCCAAATCTGCGCTTGAAGATGGCGCTTGGCGAGAAGCGGTGACGCCCATCGCTTATCGCCCTCTCGACACGCGGTACACAGTATATAATCAACATGTTGCTGTGCATCGACGGGAGCGGGTGATGGCGCACTTTTTTCATCGACAGAACGTCGGTCTAACAACTGCGCGAAGCAATAAGAATCCTATTCCTGACCATTTCTTCGTAACGGCGACAATCTCCGAAACGAAATTCTCTGAGAGTTCGACGCAGTCGGTCAATTTTCCGTTGTATCTATATCCTGCAGAAGATGCGCTCGATCAGTCTATCCGCATCAATTTCGATCAAAAGCTGTACGCTCGAATTTGCAAATCGGCAGGTGTGGCGAGTTCGGCGGCGGTCCCCGATGGCTCTGATAAATTCCGCAAGCTCTCTGGCAAAGAACGTCCCTGCGAGGTCAGGGTTTTTGACTATATTTATGGTGTCCTTCACTGCCGAGATTATCGAGAGACCTATGCGTCATTCTTGAAAATGGATTTTCCGCGCGTGCCGTATCCTTCGTCGCCCGAGGTATTCGATACGATAAGCGAGCAAGGAGAGGCATTACGTCGCCTTCATCTGATGGAGGACGCTGTGATTGGTGATATGCCGTACCCGTTCCATGGAGAAGGGGACAGCGTGGTTGAAAAGCCTCGCTTCGAATTAGGGCGTGTCTGGATAAACCAAGCCCAATATTTCGACCATGTGCCTTCTATCGCTTGGGATTTGTCTATTGGCGGCTATCAGCCAGCACAAAAGTGGCTAAAGGATCGCAAAGGGCGTCCGCTCGGGTGGGATGATATCCGCCACTACCAGAAGATTATCAAAATTCTGATGGAGACGGATCGCATTATGCAAGAGATCGAGCTTCCAAACGACTGAGGCGAGGATTAGCGCTCTCGTTCATCCGCGCTATCTAACCTCGTTTCGAGTCGAAAGATGATGCCCAAGCCACAAAAGAGAAGCACAAATGACGAAGAGGGACTATTCGCGGCCAGTTCTTCGAGCGATTGACGAATTGAAGCGCCAGCGAGTTGATCGGGCCTTCTTGGACGGCAGGCCGCCCAGCATGCCTACCGCAATCCCTCTTGCGGCTCCGAAAAGAATCGATTTCGAGGCGTTGAATACGAGCGCCCGCGAACTCGAACAAGATGTCCACCTGCTAGCGTGCTCTTTGCTGGCGGACATGGAAAAGCACAAAGACGTCCGACTTGTTAACAAGCTGATTGCCGCCGCCGCTGCTGCGTCGATCGACACCATCCGATTACGGCTTTGGTTTCATTTATTTGGGCCGATTGAGTTCATAAAGGGCAAGACAAAATATAAGCACGGCAAGCCATCCATGATCGAAATCGCGATGGCTACACCGTTCTGGACGCTGAAGCTTGATGACTGAGGCGGCGTCGGCCATCAGCTTTAGGGGCGCCGCGTCGGAATTTCTCGCAACGTCGATTCGCGGGAATTGAATGAATGTGGATCAGCGGTCTCCGTTCTTCCTGGGCTCTCATTGACAGCTCCCTCAAGGCCGTGCAGGTACAATGTATTGGTACACATAGCCAAGTCAGCGGTTATAAAAGTTCTTTTGTTTCAATGGCTTAGGCGCGTGGTGGCCAGAATCCCCCCCTCTCCGCCAATACGCTGCCGACTGAAACATCCCCGCATCGTCAATGACTTAGGGATCCTCGAAGTCGAGGTGTCCCCCACGATACACCCCAATGTGTCCCCATTCGAAGCCAGTTGCGGACGGGTCGTCTGGCTGCGCTGGAATACGGCTATTCAATCCCCGCCACAGCTCCGCCGTCTCCTCGCAACTCCAGTATCCGGCCGTCGTCATCAGCCTTCCAAGTGACAAAGGTGCGGTGCCTGAGGTAGATCAACCCTGCCCAGCGCTCGAACATCATCGACTTGTGCCCACTCGCATAGCGATAGTCATCGCGGAACCCTTCCTTGAGGAGGCTCTCCCGCAGAACCCTCTCCTGAGACCCGAGCGGGAATGCCAACAGTAAGCGCCGGGTGATTTCGGCCTTTCTGGCAGCGGACCCGGTTCTGAGCGATAAGGATCAGCACCGTCGAACACACCTGCGGAGATACTGGGGTCTTGGTTGTAGGTGAAGTTCCAGGCCACGCCTGCAGCCACTAACACCGCTGTTAAAATCTTGATGAACTTCACGCGGTCTGCCTTCCGATCTTGATGACCGCTCGGCAAGTTCGCCCGGTCCACTGCGTCTGTTGTGATGCTGATCTTCGATAATCTCGGGTCACAGCATTGGGGTGTCGATAGCCAAAAACACTGATCGGGAGGGATAGGTCAGGTTAGCGCCAAGCGATCCGGTTCATGCTCTTGACCGTGCCGTGACACGCTGCACCTGCAGGGCCGTCCACTTAATGCCGCCGCGAGCGGTGGGGATGCCGCGTTCGGTTAGCCTTCAGGCTCTTTGATCTGATGAGGTCATCCTCGGGTCAACGACAACGGCCCGCGACCGTCGTCATCCGACGACATGCGGCAGCATGCCGTGCCCGTCTTTCCCACCTGCCCAAAACAATTGACCAAACGTCTCAAATGGCCCGCTTCGCTCAGGCTGTGACGCCAGCGCCACAGACTTCGGCATCAAAATCCCGTCTATAGGCTCGGAGGAAGCAATACCACGGCAATTGCGGCCGTGAGGGAATGGGACGGCGGTTGCGCCGAATTTTGGAATGTCTTTACAGTCGTTCGGCCGTTCGCTTTTGCTAGGCACTGCAATCGCTACATTGCCTTTCTTTTTAATCTCCGCTCAGGCGCAAAGTCACGTATGGGGCGGAGCGGGCGCCTCGACTGCTACCTCCGACTACAATCTGGCGACCAACTGGGATCCGCAATCCGGGGCGCCGCCGCAGTCATCCGCGCAGTCAGCGATCTTCAGTGGCTCCGGAAGCACGAGCGTCTCCATTACAAGCGCTCCGACGCTCGCAGGTATCACCGTCAATTCCTGGTTTTTTTTGGGATCGACAAGCTATTCCGTCTCGGGATTTCCCATCACGTTTACCGGCAGTCTCACCAACAGCGTGAATGCTGGGACCAACACGACCATCTCTGCCAATGTAAGTGGAGCTACGCTGACGCAATCCGGTGCTGGAAGCCTGGTCTTGCAGGGTGCAGTTTCCAGCAATTTCGTCACGACAAACGTGACCGCGGGATCTCTCTCCAATTTTGGGGTCATGACCTCCGCAGTCTCGGTGTCCAGCGCTGCCTCCTTCTTCAGCACCAATGTGCTGAACGGTTCGCTGACCAATTCAGGCCAGACGCTGACGTCCGGCACGGTCGCAGCCGGCACAAATCAAGCGGGCGTCTGGACGAATTACGGCACCGTGACGGGACGCGTTACGGTCAATGGCGGATCATTCGACGCCAGCAATGCCGATCAGTCGATCGGTTCGCTCGACGGCACTGGCGGGTCGGTGCTTCTCGGGGCCTCCAAATTAACGGTGGGCGCCGATGACACATCGGCCAGCTACGCCGGCACGATCACCGGAACCAATGGTGTCCTCATCAAGGCTGGCACCGGCGTGCAGACCCTCACCGGCACAAATACATATACGGGGGGCACCACATTTGCCGCCGGCGCCCTCAATGTCGGCAGTCTTGGCGCGATCGGCACATCCGGGCCTCTGTCCTTTACGGGGGGCGCGTTACAGTACAGCGCGGCCAACCAGACCGACTATTCAAGCCGTTTCGCATCATCTGCGAACCAGCAGTACAAGATCGACACGAACGGTCAGAACGTCTCTTTCGCGAGCAATCTCACATCGGCAGGCGGCAGTCTGACGAAGCTCGGGACCGGAACACTGACATTGACCGGCAACAATGCTTTTGCCGGCGGCACCACGCTGATGGGTGGCACCATCGCGCTCGGCAGTCTTGGTGCGATCGGCGCGACCGGGCCGCTCTCCTTTACAGGGGGCACGCTGCAGTATGGCGCGGCCAACCAGACTGACTATTCAAGCCGCTTCGCATCATCTGCCAACCAGCAGTACAAGATCGACACGAACGGGCAGAGCGTCACATTCGCGGGTAATGTCACATCGGCAGGCGGCAGTCTGGCCAAGCTCGGGGCCGGGACGCTGACATTGACCGGCAACAATACGTTTGCCGGCGGCACGACGCTGACGAACGGCATCCTCGCGCTCGGCAGCAGCGGCGCGCTTGGCAGTGTTGGCACGATCGCATTTGGCGACACCAATGCCAGCGGCCAGCTTCAATACAGCGCTGCCAATCAGGTTGACTATTCCAGCCGAATTTCGACCGCGGCCAATCAATTGATCCGCATCGACACCAATGGTCAGAATGTCAGCTTTTCGAATGGCCTGAGTTCGACTGGTGGAAGGCTTGCGAAATCAGGCGCGGGCATGCTCGCGCTTGCCGGCACCAACGCCCTTCGTGTGAGCATTGGTGCCGGAACTGTCGCGCTGACAGGCGATGGCATCGTGACACGTGACGTCTATTTCACGGATGGTGGTCTCTCCTCCGTGCTCGACATTTCCCGAACTACATCGGGGGCGACCATTGGCGGCCTCTCATATATCGGCGTCAATGCCAGCGGCACTGTCCGGCTCGGCGACAAGACGCTGACGATCAATGCCAACGGGCTGGGCAACGGGTTCAGAGGAGTCATCGAGGGAAGCGGCGGTTTCACCCTCGGAGCCAGTGCGCAGTTGTCTCTCGCAACCGCCAATACCTACACCGGCGCGACGACTGTGCAGGGGCGCCTGGTGCTGCGCGACGACAATGCGATCGCCACCTCCAGCGAACTCAATCTTG
>CALRZK010000218.1:0-6027 GCA_943372615.1 Bradyrhizobium ivorense
CACCCGCTCCGGCTACGCTGCGCTTCGCCGGATCGACCTCTCCCCGTAAAGAACGGGGAGAGGTTAAGAACTACGCCGCCTTCGCCTCACCACCAAAGTGCTCGATGTACCGGGCGCCGATCGCCGACACCGGCATCACGATCAACACGTCGGTCGTGCCGAACTGATGATCGATGACAGCACCGTCGCCGATCATTGCGCCGATGCGCAGATAGCCTTTGATCAGCGGCGGCAACGCGCGGAGTGCGGCCTTCTGGTCGATGGCTTCCTTCGGCATCCGGTTCATCTCCACATAGCGTGAGCCATGCGCGCGGGCGCGCCATTCTTCCGGGGCGCGGGCGTTGTGATGCAGGAAGGACAGCGGCAGCGCCAGCGCGTCCGGATCGGTGCCCTCAAAACTCGCGCAGCCGATCATCACGTCAAAACGGTTCTGCTTCACATAGCTCCAGATGCCCTGCCACAGCAGTTCGACGGTACGCTTGGTGCGATAGCGCTCCAGCACGCAGGAGCGGCCGAGTTCGAGGAAGCGCAGGCCGGGATGCTGGTGCAGCACGCCGTCGAGATCGAATTCATTCTGGGTGTAGAAGCCGCCATGCTTCATTGCGCTTTCATGGCGCAGCAGGCGATAGGTGCCGACCACCGGCTGCCGCCCCGACAGCGTCGGCTTGGCGGCATGATCGACCACCAGCAGGTGATCGCAGATCTTGTCGAAGGCATCCTTGTCGCGCCGCGCCAGCATGGTGGCGGCATCGGCGATGGCGGTGCCGTTCTTGTAGAAAACCTTGTAGCGCAGGCGCTGGGCGCGTTTCACATCGCGCTTGTCCTGGGCGAGGCGCACTTCCAGCGGGCCCATGCGGCCAAGCGACGACGCGCCATTTGCATTGAAATTGGCGGGATCGAAGTTGAATGGCGGCTTGAACCAGGTGATCGCAGTCTGTGCCGCGAGTGCCATGTTCTGTGGCTTCAACATCTGCATGACGCCCGGTTTGACAAAACCTGGCTTCAAAACATTTGGCTTCGGTCGAACGATGTCGTTGCCGTGCATAGCCAATCCCCGACTGTACCCCGGCCGCGGTTAGCCCCACGCGAATCGACGCGGCCTATCCGCACCAGACATCACGGGTGATCAACAGAGGTGTGACGGGTGTATTGCGGAGGTGTGACAGGGAAGGCTGGGGAAAGGCCGGCTCACCAAACTACGCTGCAATATGCCGACCCGCGGCCAGATGCCTCAGCGCTTCTTCCAGCTTGTCGCGGTCCAGCGGCTTCAACAGGAAGCCATCCATGCCGGCTTCGAAACAGGCATAGCGATCTTCCACCAGCGTATTGGCGGTGAGTGCCAGGATCGGGGTCCGGCGAACGCGTTGCCCGGCCTCCAGCGCGCGGATGCGCTTGGCGGCTGCGATACCATCGAGTTTGGGCATCTGGATATCCATCAGCACCAGATCGAATGGCGTGCCGGCAGCGTCCGACGCTATCCATGACTCCAGCGCCTGTTCGCCGTTCGTCGTCACCACGATGCGGTGGCCCAGCCGGGTCAGCAGCGAGCGCATCAGCAGCGCGTTGATCTCGTTATCTTCGGCGACGAGGATCGAGAGACCGTTGCTCACGGCGGTCGTCTCGATAGCCCGTTCGGTCTCTTCGATCGCTGGCACCTGATCGGTGGCCTGCATGCCGAGCAGCTTTGCCAGCGATGCCGCGCGCAGTGGCTTGATCAGATAGCCCGTCAGGCCCTCGGTCGCTGTCGGCTGCAATTCGTGCCGCATCGCTGGCGTGAACAGGCCCAGGCGCTGCGTCGCGTGCGGAATGGCGCGGTCGGTCAGGCGTTCGAACGCGCTGGCGTCGAGTGCGCGGTCGATCAACACGGCGCGCCAGGGTCGTTCAGGCAGCAAAGCGAGCGCAACATCGGGATCGGAGACCATGCAGGTCTGCGCGCCCCAGCGCTCCAGTCGTCGTGCGATCAGCGAGGCCTCGATGCTTTGCGGTGCCACCAGCATGATCGATTGGCCAGTCAGGTCCGGTGGCAGGAAGGCTTCGGCGCGATCATTGGAGGCGACCAGCGGGATCGATACTTCGAAGGTGGAGCCGACACCGGGCTGGCTCTGCAGCGTGATCCGGCCGTTCATACGCTTGACGATACGTTCGCTGATGGAGAGCCCGAGGCCGGTGCCGCCGAAATTGCGCGAGGTGCGTTCGTCCGCCTGTTCGAACTCGCGGAAAATCCGCTGCTGTGCGTCGGGCGCGATGCCGATGCCGGTGTCGCGCACGATGAAGCTCACTTCATTGGGCCAGATGCCTGGCTCGACGATCAACGCGACACCGCCGGTGGAGGTGAACTTGATGGCATTGCCAGCAAGATTGAGCAGCACCTGCCGCAAGCGCGCGGCATCGCCGATGACTTCCAGCGGCAGCCGCTCGTCGATATAGGCGGCGATTTCGAGATCGCGCGCCTGGGCGCGGGGCGCCAGTAGCTCGGTGATGTCTTCAATGAGCGATGACAGCGCAAAGGGTCGATAATCGAGATCGATCTTGCCGGCTTCGATCTTGGAGTAATCGAGCAGTTCCTCAATCAGTGACAACAGCGACTCGCCGGATGTCTTGACGGCACGGGTATAGGTCGCCTGCTCCGGCGACAACTGGGTATCCAGCAGTAGGCCGCTCATGCCTAAAATGCCGTTCAGCGGCGTGCGGATTTCATGCGAGGCCATGGCCAGGAAGCGGGACTTGGCGCGGTTCGCGGCATTGGCATGGTCGCGGGCATTGGAGAGCGCACGTTCGGTCTCGGTGCGATCCGTGACATCGCGGCCGACGCTCTGCAGTTCGGCCGGGCGGTTGGCATCGATGCGCACCATGCCTTCACGCCAGGCGATCCAGCGTGGGCCGGTAGCAGTGACGATGCATTGATCGTGGATCGAGGTGCCGTTCGGCTCGTTGGCGCTGTCGCCCTGCTCCAGCACTTTCAGTTCGAAGCGGCTGCCCACCAGTGCGTCGCGCGGCGTTTCCGCCAGTTTGCAATAGGCATCGTTGACATAAGTGATGCGGCCATCCTGATCGCGGATGACGATGAGATCGTCCTGCGCTTCGAACAGGTGGCGCGCGCGTTCCTCGGCTTCCTTCAGTTCCCAGTTGCGATCGACAAGGGCTTCGTTCAGCGCGCTGACCTTGCGCATCCGCTTGTGCAGGATCCGCATCCGGATGCTCATGCTGACGAGCGCGACACAGGCCACTGCAAACAGGAAGCTGGCGCCAATCGCGAAGGCGTGGGGGTCGTAACCGGAGGTCGGCGAAGCGGCTGCGGAGATAAACCCATAAGCGCCGCCGAACGCGGCCGAAAACATGATGAAGGAGCGGATGGCGAAAGACAGCCACGGGAAGCGGCGCGCAAAACGCCGGAACATGACCTTGATCCGGAAAAGGATTTTGCTCACGACGCCACTCCGGCCGGGTGCTGGGATGTGGCGATGATGTCGGGATCAGATTGCCAAGGGATTGCCAGAGGCGTTGTGCTGATGGAAATGATACCGGAGCGGTGCGGTTATGGTTGATGGAGCGTTAACGCGCTTCAGAGGCTCGCTGCTGCCATCCGCGCTGGCGGTGCCTGGCGTGCGCCGACGATCAAGGCGGCGGCATCGCGGGCGGTGAAACTCCGCGAACGTACAAAGATGCGGTAGTCAGCGTCGCCGCTGTCGGAGAGATAAATCACCGGATCAGTGCTGGCGGCGGATGTCGTGATGCCGATAAAGCGCGTCGCGGCGCTGGCGGTGCAGGCGCCGGGCTCGTCGGTGCCGCCCTCGTCATCGATGACGGCGAAGTCGGCATTCTCGGCGCCGGTCACGATCTGCACCCGCACGGTGGCGCGGGTGGGGTCGTCGGTGAAGCTGACATGGCTTTGTGCCTGCCAGGGGAAAGCAGCGATTTGCACCGAGCCGTCGCCGGCCGAGATACAGGGATGCGCAGATGTGAACAGCTCCCCGCGGGCGAGGAAAGCGGCAATCGCCAACGGAATCGTGGAGGCCAAAATCTTGAAACGCAACATGATACACACTCGCCCCTGCACCCCGTAATGCGGGGTATGGTGAGCGAAGTGTAAACGAGACTGGTTACTGCGGAGTTGACGATGTCAGCAGATGCTGTGTTTTCACGCGGCGCTCCGCGCGTCGTCGGCCAATGCACGATAGGATAGTGCTTCAGCCAGATGCAGCCGGCCGATCTTTTCTGCGCCGTCGAGATCAGCAAGCGTGCGGGCGACGCGCAGCACACGATGATAACCACGGGCGCTCAGTCGCATGGTCTCGGCGGCGTCTTTCAGTAAAGCGAGACCCTGCTTGTCCGGTTGCGCCACGGTTTCGAGGACGGATGCCGGCGCCGATGCATTGGTATGCGTGCCGACCAGCCCGGCCGCTGCGTAGCGCGCCGTCTGAAGATTGCGCGCCTTAGCGACGCGCGCAGCAACTTCCGCCGAGCCTTCCGACGGGGGTGGCAGGATCAGGTCTGCGGCGGTGACGGCCGGGACTTCGATGCGCAGATCGATGCGGTCCATCAGTGGCCCGGAGATCCGGGTTTGATAGTCGGACGTGCAGCGATCGATATGCCCGCGTTTGCAGGCGTAACCCGGCTCGAAGGCATGACCACACCGGCATGGATTCATCGCCGCCACCAGCATGAAGCGCGCGGGATAGGTGACGCGATGATTGGCGCGCGAGACGGCGACCTCGCCATTCTCCAGCGGCGCACGCAGGGAATCCAGCACGCGCGGATCGAATTCGGGAAGCTCGTCGAGAAACAGCACGCCCTGATGTGCCAGCGAGATTTCGCCGGGCCGTGCACGCAAACCGCCACCGGTGAGTGCCGCCATGCTGGCGGAGTGATGCGGCGCGCGAAACGGTCGCTGCGCCGTTAGCGCGCCATCACGGATCATGCCCGCGACCGAAGCGATCATCGAGACTTCGAGCAACTCGGCTGGCGCCAGCGGCGGCAGGATCGAGGGCAGTCGCGCGGCGAGCATGGATTTGCCGGAGCCGGGGCTGCCCATCATCAGGAGATGGTGACCTCCGGCTGCTGCAATCTCCAGCGCACGCTTGGCGCTCTCCTGTCCTTTGATGTCTCGCAGGTCGAGCAGGCTGTCTTCGCGCGTCTGCACTTTTGGCTGTGGCCGCGACAGCACCTGCGTACCCTTGAAGTGATTGGCGATCTGGATCAGCGACTGTGCCGCGATGATCTGGATATCGGGGCTGGCCCAAGCGGCTTCCGCGCCACAGGCGACGGGACAGATCAGCCCCTCATCGCGCGCATTGGCGCCGATGGCTGCAGGCAGCACCCCTGCCACCGGTGCCAGTGACCCATCAAGACCAAGTTCACCGAGCACCGTGAAGCCGGCAAGTGCATCATGCGGGATCGCGCCGATGGTCGCCATCAAGCCCAGCGCGATCGGGAGGTCATAGTGACTACCTTCTTTCGGCAGATCGGCCGGGGCGAGATTGACGATAATACGACGCGCCGGCAGCGCGAGGCCGGATGCTGTCAATGCTGCGCGCACGCGCTCGCGCGCTTCGGAGACAGCCTTGTCCGGCAGACCGACGATGATGAAATTCGGCAGGCCGGGTACGACCTGAACCTGCACGTCCACCGCGCGGGCCTCGATCCCCTCGAATGCGACCGTCGCGACATGCTGCATCACGCCACCTCCGAATATCAATCAAAGGTAGCAATGTATTTTGATGACGACAAGAACGTTAGATCGCGATGCCGCACATCGTCGCGATCGTTATTGATCGGCTTGCAGCAAATCATAAACTCGGCCATGCGAAGCATGACAAGAATCAAGTGACGATGAAGTCCGAGTCTCCGCTGCATGTCAGATGGCCTGCCCAGGCAAACCACTGTTGTTGACGACGCTGAGCTGATCGCCACCTTGCGGGCGCAGCTCGCCGCCCAGCAGGTCGAGCTCGAACAGCAAGCCGCAAAGCTCGCTCATAGCCAGAAAATCTTCGATCGCGCCTCCTCGGCCGCGCGCATTGGCGTCTGGGA
>CALRZK010000219.1:0-6027 GCA_943372615.1 Bradyrhizobium ivorense
ATGTCCGACAGATTTGCGAGATCGACGCGGCTCTACCGCCCTGGCAGATCGTCCGCGAACGTCGCGCGACCTTCGCGGCGGTTCCGGAGCAGGACTCTCGACGTCCCGGGACCCGCACGGCTTTCGGCAATCTCTTTCTGGCGGGAGACTGGACCGACACGGGCCTGCCGGCCACGATCGAAGGTGCTGTCCGCTCCGGGCACCACGCTGCCGACATGGCTCTGGGGCCGCCCGCTTAAACCGCGGTGCGGAGATCCGCGATGACGCGACGGCCGCCCCCGGCTTGCGCCGGCGGCGGCCCGGGCAGGCACCCATGTCTCCGGCCGGCGTTGCCGTCAGATGACCCCAAGCGCATCCATGGCCTCGGCTATGCGGACGAAACTCGCTATGTTCGCGCCGAGCACGTAGTTGCCCGGCGCGCCGTAGTCGTCGGAGGTCCCGGCGCACCGATCGTGGATATCGCTCATGATGGCCGCTAATCGCGCTTCCGTCTGGTCGAAGGTCCAACTGTCGCGGGAAGCGTTCTGTTGCATCTCGAGAGCCGACGTCGCCACGCCCCCCGCATTCGCGGCCTTTCCCGGCGCGAAAAGGGTGCCGGCTTCGTGAAACACCCTCACGGCTTCCGGTGTGCAGGGCATGTTCGCGCCTTCGCCGACGGCGACGACGCCATTGCGGACGAGGGTCGCCGCATCCTTGCCCGTGAGTTCGTTCTGCGTGGCGGATGGCATGGCGACGTCGCACGGCACGTCCCAGATCGATCCGCCTTGGATGAAGCGCGCGCGGGAGCCCTTCAGGCGGACGTATTCCTCGATCCGCTCGCGCCTGACCTCCTTGATCTCCTTGACGAGCTGGAGATCGACGCCGTCCTCGTCCACGACGTACCCCGCCGAATCCGAGCAAGCCACGATCTTTCCGCCGAATTCGGCGATCTTCTCCATGGCGTAGACGGCCACGTTGCCGCTTCCGGACACCACGACGCGCCTTCCGTCGAACGAGAGCGACTTCGTCGCCAGCATGCTGTTCACGAAATAGATCGCTCCGTAGCCCGTCGCTTCCTTGCGTGCGCGGGACCCCCCGTAGACGAGACCCTTCCCCGTCATCGCGCCGGCTTCGTAGCGGTTGGTCAGCCGCTTGTACTGGCCGAAGAGAAATCCGATCTCGCGTCCCCCGACGCCGATGTCTCCCGCGGGAACGTCGGTGTATTCCCCGAGATGACGGTAGAGCTCGGTCATGAACGACTGGCAGAAGCGCATGATCTCGTCGTCAGACCTGCCCCTCGGGTTGAAGTCGGAGCCTCCTTTGCCGCCGCCGATGGGAAGACCCGACAACGCGTTCTTGAAGGTCTGCTCGAATCCCAAAAACTTGATGATTCCGATGTTTACCGACGGATGGAAACGAAGGCCTCCCTTGTACGGCCCCAGCGCCGAGTTGAATTGGACACGGAAGCCGCGGTTGATCCGGACCTCTCCGGCATCGTCCACCCATGGAACGCGGAAAATGATCTGCCGCTCCGGTTCGCACAGTCGCTGGATGAGAGCCTTGTCCAGGTATTGAGGATGTCGGGCGACGACGGAACCCAGGCTTTCGAGAACTTCTTGAGCAGCCTGATGAAATTCCTCGTCACCGGCGTTGCGCCGAACGATCTCGCTCAGAATGGGAGAAAGTTTCTCGTCAAGAAAAGGCACGTGCTGAAAGCTCCTGCTGCGAGGCTTGCGGTCGACCCGCTGCAACTCCGACTACAGCACATCGTTCTACGAGCCATAGCTGGGCACCGCGCCCACTTTCCTGCCGAAGCGCTCGTAGATGTGCAGGTTGCGTTTCGACTGCGGCCGGGTCTGTCGGCATCGTCGCGAAACGTCGCATGATCTCATCAAACAGCGAACGATGGGCCGGCGCCTCGGGAAACCGGCATGATCGGCGCTATCACGCCAACAGCGACATTCTGGCCTGGCGCGCATTAACCAAAAGTATATATGTTACATAACAATTATCTACCATTATCATGTCGGAGGGTTGTCGTGTCGTTCGCGAGCCTAGTGCGATGCCCAACGTGCAACCGAAGGCGCGTCCTTGTGGCGATAGAACAGGAAGTCAAAGGGCGCGGGGAAGTGCGCTGCTTCAAGTGCGTCCATTGCGAAGAGACGATGGGATACCTCGTCAGAGGGCGGACGCAGCCGATCCTCGTCTCGTCGCATCGAAGCGATCCGGCGAGCTGACCGTCCAGGGCGTGCCCTTGCGCATCGGTCCATCCGCCGGCGGCCTGGCCGTCGAGAAAGTTTTTTGATGCTTACGGCGCATTTCTACCTCGCAGAAACCCCGGAGCTGGATTAGCTTTCTCCGCCCCCATGATGCGAAGCATCCGAGATGAACGACAACCGCAATGCCGGCGACGGAGGAAGAGGATGACTCGGACCAGCCCGTCCGACGGGCCCCGGTATGAAATTCGGAGGCTTTCGAACGATCGTTACGTGATCGATGCGCTTTTTCCCGCGGGCACGGTGGAGCAGCTTCTCGGTGTTTTTGTGAGCCACGAACATGCCAAACGTTGGCTCGCAAGCTTCGCTGGTATCGGGCACCTCGGAGGGGCGACAATTCTGTCGGGTCGGCATCGAATACACGTCGCGATTGACACGCACCCTCCGACTCACTGATCTGTGGGTCTCCGTCTCCTACACACTAGGAAGACCATGCGCGGTTTCGTAAGAGAAGCGTTCTTGCGGAGTCCATATCTTGCCAACATCCAACGTCGTCGCGCGGCGGTCGACAATCGACACGGCCAACGCTTCGCCTATAAGAGAACGTGGTGCGGACGAGCGAACTTGCTTCGCGAACGCCGGCTCGATCGGCAAGCTTTCGTATAATTGCGACGCACCCCGTCCTTTCTGCATGCTTGCCCAGTGTCGCGACGCATGAGCAACCGGGTCAGTTTGCTGAAGGCGCGGTACTGTCGCGCGCTCATGACGACCGTATCGATCTGTTCGGACGAAGAAGCGCGTCGCCTTGTCGCTGGCCTCGCCGCCGAAGTCGCGACACCCGGAATCGACGCGTTTGTCGCCGATGCCGAGGAAGTTGCGCTCGCAGCGATCGCTGCGCTCGCTGCCCAATCGGTGGGCCGCAGTCTTTCATCGGTGTCGGGCGAATGGTTGCGCGCGAAGAAATCGATCGAAGCATGGGTGCTTGCGGCTGGGTGATGACGCGCGGGCATCATCCGCGAGGGCAGTCATGAGCGATCGGTGCCGCTCTTGTCGATCATACGCGACAAGCCCTGGAACCGGCGCCTCTCCGGTGTGTTGCAATCATTCAGTCACCGACATGTGAGGATTTGCATGAAACTGATCGCGTCACTCTTCGTAGCCGGCTCCCTCGTCGTAACGGGATCCGCTTTCGCGCAGAACCCCCCGGCCAAGGATGGCCCGAACAACCCTGCCGTCAACGACGAGCGCAAGAATTCCGAAGCACCGGTCGCCGGTACGTGACACGGCTGCCTGTGCGTCGGCGTATCCGTCGTAGAGCCTGGAGATCGTCGATGTCATGATAGCGGCGGGCGTTCCGCACTCCGACATCAGCATCGTGGCCAATAATTCGGAGGGCTGGTTCGACGGCAAGAAGGATCGCGACGGCGATGGAGTCGACGACCGCGCCGAAGCGGCGGGCACGGGTGCGGGCGTGGGTGCCGGCGTCGGCGGCGCTGCGGGTCTTTTGGCTGGTCTCGGCATTCTTGCCATACCGGGCCTTGGCCCCGTGGTTGCCGCCGGATGGTTGGCCGCGACGGCCGTAGGCGCCGCCGCAGGTGCCGCGACCGGTGGTCTGGTCGGAGCACTGACGCAAGCCGGCGTGTCGGACGATGATGCTCCGCTCTACGCGGAAGGCGTTCGGCGCGGCGGCTCGCTCGTCACGGCGAAGGTCGCAGACGCCGATAGGGCGCGGCTTGAGGCCGTCCTCGACACCACTTCCGTCGATCTTCGCGGCCGCAGTGCCGCTTGGCAGAAGAACGGCTGGACGGGCTACGATCCGGGAAGTCAGCCTTACGACGCGGAAGCGGTCCGCAAGGAACGGTCGCTGTACCGTTGAATGAAAATGGTCCGCGCGAGCGGGCCATTTTCTTAGTATCGGGACGAGATGCAACGAAAGTTCGCCGGTCTCCCGCTCCGGGTGCAGGCCGTTCCGCCCCTCTTACCGCGGCCCGCAACCGGATGAGATCGCACGCCGCAGGGGCGCGGACAAGGCTTCGACGGAATACGGCTTCTGGATCAACTCGAACCCCGCATGCGCGTTTTGCGCCAGTACGTTGCTGTAACCGGACGCGAGGACGACCGGCAATCCAGGATACATGTTGCGGATCAAGGTGGCCATCTCGACCCCGTCCATTCCCGGCATCACGACGTCGGAAAAGATCAGGTCAAACTCCCGGGCGTCTCGCGCCAACAGCGCCAAGGCGCGATCCGCCGACCGTACCCACTCGGTATCGTATCCGAGATCTCCGAGAAGCTCCGCCGAAAACCTCTCGACATCTTCGTTGTCTTCGACGAGCAGAATTCTCCGACCGTGGCCGCCGGATTCTTCGACCTTCGGCTCGGCAACAAATCATCCGGCGAATCGTAGGAGCGGGGCAGGAACAGGGTGAACGTCGATCCTTCGCCGACCTTGCTGTCGACGAGAATGTCGCCCCCCGACTGTTTCGCGAATCCGAATACCTGGCTCAATCCGAGACCGGTGCCGTGTCCCACTTCCTTGGTTGTGAAGAAGGGCTCGAAGATCTTCTGCAATCGGTCTTTCGAGATGCCGGCGCCGCTATCGGTGATCGACACGGCCACGTAGTCTCCGGGTCTCCGTCCGTGCGAACGGACCGGCGGAATTTTGGACGCCGGGCGCGCGGATATGACCAAGCGACCCTCGCCGTCCATCGCATCTCGCGCGTTCACCGCCAGGTTCACGAGACTGGTCTCGAACCGTCCCACGTCCGCGAGGGTGAACATGGGTTCGCTCGCGATGTCGACTTCGATCCGTACGCGGCCGCCCACGAGAGGGCGCACGAAGTTCGCGACGCCGTGTACGCGAGCGGCCACGTCAAAAGTCACCGGCGCCAACGGCTGGCGGCGGGCGAAGGCGAGAAACTGTCCGGTCAGCTTCGCTGCGCGGTCCGTCGTATCAGAAATGGCTTCAACGTAACGGCGTCGTCGGTCCTCGGAAATGTCGCGCCTACGAAGAAAATCGGTGGCGGAACGGATGATCGTCAGCAGGTTGTTGAAGTCGTGCGCCACGCCACCCGTGAGTTGGCCGACCGCTTCCATCTTTTGCGCCTGCCGAAGCGCCTCTTCGTTCTGCCGAAACTCCGTGGTGTCGAGGGCTTCCGCCAGCACGGCGGTGATGCCGTCCGGGCCGTCGCCCACGGGTTTCAATGTGAGATCGAAATGACGGATTCCGGCGGGGAGCTGAAGGTCAGTGTCGATCCGTTGGATCGCACCGGCGACCGTTTGCCGGAATGCCCGCTCGACCGCTTCCGACACTAGAGGGGTAGCGACGAACCAAGGCGTCTGCCAGAAATGACAGCCCAATACGTCTTTGGGAACGGCGTTCGCCGCGTCGAGCGCGGTCGCATTGACGTATACCACGCGTCCCTCCAGATCGAGGAGACTCTGATGCTGGCTCGTCGTCTCGAGGATGGCTCGAAGTTGCGCCTCGCGGGAACGAAGCTGCGCGGTGCGATCCTCGACCAGCGTTTCCAGGCGGTCGTTCGCAGACCGCAGGTCGAGTTCTGCCTGCTTCGCGGACGTGACGTCGTGGGCCACGCCGATGAAGCCTGCGTGCCGCCCCGTCGCGTCCCATCTCGGCTGCGACTCCGAACGGATCCAGCGTATTTCGCCGTCCGCGCGACGATAGCGCGCCTCCAGTTCGAAAGGCTTCAAGCTGCTTTCGCCCGCCAGGCTCTCCTGAACGATCCGCGACACGTCGTCCGGATGCAGTATGCTTCTCCAGTCCAGGGCGAGAGCTTCTTCGTAGGATCCCCCGACGAATTCCACATAGGCC
>CALRZK010000220.1:0-6017 GCA_943372615.1 Bradyrhizobium ivorense
TCGCTGCTCGTGCCGTCACCTGGCGACAGCGCGATCCCGATACTGGCACCGATGACGACTTCAAGATCGTCCCCCATGTCATAGGGCGCACTGACGATCTGGATCAGGCGCGCGGCAAATTCATTGACCTCGTTCAGCGTCACATCGGAGGTCAGCACGATGGCGAACTCGTCGCCACCAAGGCGCGCAACGAGACTGTTGCCGCGAACCTCGCCGCGCATGCGCTCCGCCACCTGCTTGAGCAGACGATCGCCGGTGGGATGCCCGAAGCTATCATTGACGTTCTTGAACAGATCGAGATCGACGCACAACACGGCGACATGACGCTCGGGATCGTGGTGATTGAGCGCCTGAGCAAGACGTTCCTGATAGAAGACGCGGTTCGGCAGATCGGTGAGCGCATCGTGATGCGCCATATGCGCGACGCGTGCCTCGGCCTTGCGGCGCTCGGTGATGTCGACAATGGCGACGAGGAAGCCATCGCAGCCGTCGAAGGCGACGCGGCGGCCATAGGTCAGCACCTGGATCTCGGTGCCGTCGGCCTTGATGTGACGCCAGTTGCGGTCGGACTGATAGCTGTCGCCGAGTTGGGTGAGCGCGCGCGTATGCGCCTCCCATTCATCGCGCGGCCAGATCTCCCGCAGCTCCATGCGCTCGAATACTTCGCGTTCATAGCCGTAATGCGCGACCGCAGCGTCATTGACGCTGAGGAAGCGCATGGTCTCGGCCTCGAACACCCACATGGGCATCGGATTTCCATCGAACAACAGGCGGAAAGAGGCATCCCTCCGCTTGATCTCCGTCACGTCCGAGACCGTCAGCGACACGAGATCACCGAAAGCAGTCGCGGTCAGTCGCAAATTGCGTTCGTCGTGGTCGATCTCGAGTTGGCCGCTGGCTTCCGCGCCACTGGCTTTCTTCGCAATCATCGACAGCAGCCAGCGTGTCACGTCCGGGAGACACAGTGCATGTCCGCCTTCGCTCAGACGCCGCCACTGCAGATCGGGGACTGCGACCCGCAAGAGGCGCGCGGCGCCTTGATTGTGGTGCACGATCTGAAAATCGAAGGCCCGGTTCTCGGAGTTACGGATTGCCGCGAGCGAGACAATGCCCTCGTCAGTGGAGGAGAAGATCGCATCCACGAGATTGTAACGCGGCCCCTGCTCATTGATATAGGCGCCCACCAGCTTGACGCCCCAGCGTGACGCAGTCGGCAGTGCGAGAATGTCATAGGTCTGCACCAGGCCATCGCGCACACAATGCGCAGCGGCCAGATGCGGCCGTCCTGTCTGCAGCGCGCAGTTTGCCGCCTCCGTCAGCGCTCGCGCGCAATCCGGCGGTACGACATCGAGCGGAATGTCCCAACGCTCGTCGCCGAGCCACTGCTGCACGTAACGTCCGCTACGCGACACTTCATAGCTGTCGCCCTGGGATTTCAGCAGCACGATGTGATCAGCCATACGACCGAGGCTGCCGAGCATCACCTCTTCATAACCGGGAAGGATCTGGCCGGGTCGAACCGCCGCCTGCCACTTGCGTTGAAGCGCAGGGATGTCGTCGAATATTTTGACGTCCGCACTGGCGGAGAGTTTCTTGGCCGCGATCACGACACGCATCCTTGCGAAAACTTGTACCGGTATCCGCTATTCAGCGTCGGCGCTTAATGTCGTGTAAATGATGGGCGGTGGGAAGCCGCTACGTCGTCATGCCACAGCGCAAAGTGGCGCGATGGTTAGTTCGCGATTCACAACAATGACAGCGGGGTGACAACTCGCCTGCATTTTAGGCGAATATTGCGCTCAGCGCGCAATCACTTCGATTTCGCCATCGACGCCGTTGACGACGTTGAACGCCTTCTCGAATACCTTGCCTTCATTCTTGGCAATGGCGCGATACTCGCCTTCAGCCAGTGTCACCTTCGGGAATGCGCCGATGGACTCCTTGACGATATCGCCGCCCGGCGTCATGACCGACCATGCGGTATTGGCCAGCGCTTCGCCTCCCTTGTCACCCACCAACTTCATGGTGATGACAGCAGCGCGATGCGTGACGATGACATCGGTGAGTTTGCTCGCCTGCACGCGGATATCGGAACGCACAGTCGAATTGGCATCTCCGTAATTCGAGATGATGTAGTAGGTGCCTTCCTGTAGCATCACGACATCGCCTGCAGAGACGTTTGACAGCATTGGTGCGCGCTCGCCGCCGTCGAACTGGCTACCTTTGTAGATGGCAAAGGAGATCTGGTTGGGCGCGATCTTGCTGGAACCGACGCGCCCTTCGATGCGAAGGCCGCCGGCCGGAAGCAGGAAAGCTTCGCGATCGACATCGGACTTGATCGTGACAGGCCTGACGGCACTCACGAGGCCGAGCGCCACATGCACCACATAGCTGCCGGGCGGCAGCGGGATGTTCGGTGTCGCCGTGCGATCCTCGCGCAGCAGCTTGAAGGCGCCGGTTTCGTCCGGGCGATCGGAATAGACCCGCCAGACCAACCCGCCATTGATGGGCGGCAGATCCTTGCCGTAGCGCGCGCTCAGAGCCAGGGCGCCCTGTGCGGGCGGCGGCGCGGGGCTGGCCTGGACTTGCGGAGGAGACTGCAGCGGCACATTGGCCACAGGCGGCTGTAGCAGCGGTGCCGGCAATGCAGGCGCGGCGGCCGGCCCGGAGGGCGGCGCCAGGCTGATGGCAGGACCTGACGGGATATCCGGGATATTGGCGGGTGGAACCGGCGCTGGACGGTCGCTGAAGAACTGCGCGGAAGCCGTTCCCGACCACACGACGGCGTGCGTCAGCACGAGGGCCAGCACCAAAGCCAGCCGCCCGCCCCGGCCGGATGTTTGCAAATCAGGACCCCGCACAGTCATTTGCATGCTTTTCAACGAAAACACGGCAAATTCAAGCCTTGACGGAGATACCGCGACACTGAGCGCCATCCCGCCCACAGCCTCGTGACAGGCTCAACGTGAATAGTCGCTCAGGCGTCGACATGCAGTCATATTCGGCGCCTAAGTCTCGGATACACCGCGTAAATGATGAATAATCGATCGTCTGGCATGATGGCGTTGCTGCGCCTAAGGTGGCCGGCAGCGTTGGGAGTTTTCGTTTGCTGGAGTTATTAATGGGGCGCAGCCAGAACAGCGCAAACGGCCGCGACAAACCCGGTCTCGGCAGCGTTCGCCGTCCGGTCATCGGCCTGGCGCTCGGCGGCGGTGCAGCCCGGGGATTCGCCCATATCGGCGTGCTGCGAACGCTTCTGGCCAATGGCATCGTCCCCAATGTGGTCGTCGGCACCTCCATCGGCGCCGTGGTCGGCGGCTGCTATGCCACCGGCCACCTCGATACCTTCGAGGAATGGGCGCGCGGGCTGCAGCCGCGCAATATTTTCGGCTATCTCGACATACGTCTCAACGGTTCCGGCCTGATCGGCGGCAACAAGCTTGCGGCGCAACTCGAAGCCTCCATCGGCAACCAGTTGATCGAGGACCTTCCAGTCAAGTTCGCCACCGTGGCCACCGAAGTGCGCACAGGCCACGAAATCTGGCTCACCCATGGCCGCGTCGTGGAGGCGATGCGAGCCTCCTATGCCCTGCCCGGCATTTTCTCGCCGATTCTGGTCGGCGACCGCTGGCTGGTGGATGGCGCGCTGGTCAATCCGGTTCCGGTCTCCGCCGCCCGCGCGCTCGGCGCCGAGATCGTCATCGCGGTCAATCTCAGCAACGACGTGTTCGGCCATTCCATCACCATCTTCGACCATGGCAGCGGACCCGAGCCGGCTGAGCCTCCCGCCGCTCCGGAAGAGCCCGCCAAGCCGAAGCGCGGCTTCACCAGCTTTTTCTCGGCCGAGCGCACCGTGAAGCGCGAATTCTTCGGCAGCAGCGAGCGGCCCGGCATCTCCACCGTGATGATCGACGCCTTCAACATCATGCAGGATCGCATCACCCGCGCCCGCCTCGCCGGCGATCCGCCCGATATGCATATCGCGCCACGCGTGGGCCAGTTCGGTTTGTTCGACTTCCACCGCGCCGACGACATGATCAAGCACGGCTCGCGTGCCACCGAACGCGCCATCGAAGGCATCCAGGAAGCCATCGAAATGCTGGTGCCGGAAGCGGCGCGATCGCCTGCCCCCGCTGTGGAGCAGAAGAAGCCGGCCGCCTCGGAAGGCTGAGGCTTCTGCGCACCGGGGCAGCGTCTTTAGAATTGCAACAGCTAATACGCTGCGCGAGACCAATCTGGTTTGGCGTGGCAACGCATGTGTAGTTCTACACCTTCATCACGACTGCAGATTTCCCGCATGAATCGCAGTGTTCGCGCATGATGAGCGCGACGACACGCTGAGGATGTCGAGCGGAGCTGCCATCTATCGCGATTTCGATAGGACGGCTGTTCCGAAACGCGGGGCTTGAGATCTATCAAATCGGTTGGCGATGTGTTCCACAGCGCTCGGGGGGAAACGTGTGCCATGCGCATGCGATCGGACAACCAACGACAATCTGGACCGATGGCTTGCGCTTCAATGACGTTACACGTTTGGAGCTTTGAGAGTGAAGGATACTGTCGGCTGGGGGAGCAAGGCGTTGCTCATCCTCTTGGGGTTGTTGTTTGTCGTCGCGGGCATTGCGTTTATCTGGGGCGGTGTTGTCCTCATCGGGCGTGGCGGTAGCTGGTACTACGTCATCGCCGGCCTCGCTCTTACAGGCGTTGGCGCAGGCCTCGCTTTGGGCAGGCTATTCGTTCTCCCACTCTACGCAGTGCTGTTCGTCGCCACCGCCGTCTGGGCGGTGTGGGAAAGCGGTTTCGAATTCTGGCCGCTGTTCGCGCGCCTCTTCATCTTCCTTGCTGCAGCGTTCTCGCTCGCGCTCGTGACGCCGCTCATGCGTGCGCGCGCCGGCCTGCCCCGTGCCACCGGCAAGAGCATGGCTGTTGCCGGTGTCCTGCTGGTGCTGATTGTTGCTTCGGTCGGCGGCATGTTCGTCGATCGCACGGAGACCTTCGCTGCTGCAGGCACAGGCAAGGCGCCTGTCACAGCGGATAACGAGCAGAAGAACTGGGACAACTGGGGCAACAATCCCGGCGGCGAACGCTTCGCTGCGCTGAACCAGATCAATCGCGATAACGTCAACAAGCTGAAAGTCGCCTGGACCTTCCGCACGGGTGACATTGCAGACAATGACGCCGCGGGCCTTGGCTCCGAAGACCAGCAGACGCCGATGCAGATCGGCAGCACTGTCTATCTCTGCACACCGCACAACAACGTCATCGCGCTCGATGCCGATAGCGGCAAGGAGAAGTGGCGCACGGTGATCAATGCGCGTCACACTCGCTGGATGCGCTGCCGCGGCCTCGCTTATATCGACCTCAGCGGCAAGGACGCCAATCGCGGCCAGTCCGCGAGCCTTACGCAGGCCACCGATGCAGCGGGCACGGTTTTTTGCACCCGTCGCGTCTTCACCAATTCGGTTACCGGCCAGTTGATCGCTCTCGATGCCGACACGGGCGCGTTCTGCCCCGGCTTCGGCGAGAACGGCAAGGTCAACTTGCTGGACGGCCTCGGCAAGACACCGCCCGGCGTCTACAAGGTCACATCGGCCCCGACGCTTGCAGGCGACGTACTGGTGCTCGGCGGCTTTGTCACCGACAACTTCAATGTCGATGTGCCATCGGGCGTCGTTCGCGCCTATGACGTGGTGACCGGCAAGCAGCGCTGGGCCTGGGATGCGGGTAACCCCGCCATCAAGGGCCCCTCGACGACGGAGCAGGCCTATACGCGCGGCTCGCCCAATTCGTGGGCGCCGATGTCCTATGATCCGAAGCTGAATCTGGTCTTCCTGCCCGTGGGCAATGCGTCGCCAGATCTGTGGGGCGGCAACCGCACGCCGGAGATGGAGAAGTATGCCTCCTCCGTCGTGGCCCTCGATGCCGCCACGGGCGACGTGCGCTGGTCGTTCCAGACTGTGCATCACGACCTCTGGGATTTTGACGTCCCGATGCAGCCGACGGCCACCGACTTCCCG
>CALRZK010000221.1:0-6007 GCA_943372615.1 Bradyrhizobium ivorense
GGCGCCCATGGCCGGCACATCCAATCCGGTGATGGCAGCCGCTGTCGCAAATGCAGGCGGTCTTGGATCGATCGGCGTCGGCGCCATGACGGCAAGCGGGGCTGACGAGGCGATCCGGGCGTTTAAGGATCAATCGAACCGGTCGCTCAATGTGAATGTGTTCTGTCATCAACCTGCAAAGCCAAACGCAGCGGTGGAGGGGGCGTGGTCGTCCGCGCTTGCTTCCGAGTTCCGAAAGTTTGGAGCCGAGCCGCCGACGCAACTGACGGAGATCTATAAGAGCTATCTCGCGGACGACGACATGCATCGCGTGCTGCTTGCTGCCAAACCGCGCGTCGTCAGCTTTCATTTCGGCGCGCCGACGGCGTCCCAGGTGCGTGAGCTGCGCGAGGCCGGCATCACGCTGATCGCATCGGCGACAAATCTCGAAGAAGGCCGGGCGCTCGTCGCGAGCGGAATGCAGGCGGTGATCGCGCAAGGCTATGAGGCCGGCGGTCATCGCGGCCGGTTCGATGCCGACGGACATGACGACAAGCTCGGCACCTTCACGCTGACGCGGATGCTGGCGCGCGATCTCCCCGTGCCGGTGATCGCGGCGGGCGGCATCATGGATGGATATGGCGTGGCGGCTGCGTTGAAGCTCGGCGCCGCCGCTGCCCAGCTCGGTACGGCTTTCGTGGCCGCCACCGAATCGAGCGCAGTCGATGCCTATCGTCAGGCGCTGGCCAGCAGCGCGGCTCAACACACGATCATGACCCGGGGCATTTCCGGACGCCATGCGCGCTGCCTTGCGAACAGCTTCACGGCACTGTCGGAGCGCCTGGGCGCCGAGACCGCAGCGCCAGCCTATCCAATCGCCTATGACGCCGGCAAAGCCCTCAACGCCGCCGCGCGAAAGGCCGGCGACGGCACCTACGGCGCCCAATGGGCAGGCCAAGGCGCGCCGATGGCACGATCGATGGCCGCGGGCGATCTGGTGCGGACGATTGTGGAGGAATCGCTGCGCTGAATGCCGCGCGGCTCAGCCCTTGCGATCGCGCGAGGGCTGTTTCTTCAGTGATTTCAGCGCTGTTATGAAAAGAATGGTGCTGCCAGACAGGATTGAACTGTCGACCTCTCCATTACCAATGGAGAGTGTGGCATTTCTATTTCTTGTTAGGTTTCAGTTACTTACGTGGTGTCTGCGGGCGACGTTGTGACAAATTCTTGTCGGGACGAAACACCACAATCCGGTCGCTTCCGCTCGTCGGGGACGACCGTCGCCGTCGCCCTCAACATAAACTAAAGGCCGTCAAAAGTCCTGCGCGATGTCGGCTCCGCGCCTCTTGAAGCAGGCAGGCGGGAGAGCCTTCAGGGCCTTCGAAGCGCAGGGGGAGGCGGTCGCCTTGCCGATGTGGGCGGTCGGCAGACGCGTCACGAACAGGGCCGTGCCCGGCCGCAGAGTCAGGCCGTCTCCGCGCCGGGCGGAAGCAAGGCATTGGCGCCTGGGCGGCGACGGCCGAGCGGCCTTGGTAGCCGTCCGGCTGGACTGGCCGAGGCTCGTCGAGCCTCGCGAAGTCGAAAAAACTGCGAGGAGATCGAATACGATCGGGACCGAGCGAGTTAGTGGCAACAAGCAGTGGCAAGATGTCCTTTATTTTCTCAAAAATCATATGATATATAGTGGCTTACAGAGAATTTGGATCGGCAAAAAATGCTTGAAACTCCGGCAAGAATCGAGCCGTGCCTCTTCGAATCCGACGTTCCCGCCGTGCTGGCCGACCTCGCCGTCGAGATCCAGGGTGAAGCGGCCACGTTGGGTGGGATGATCGACAGGAGCAGCCTGTCGGAATTGGCCGATCTAGTCCGGATGATGAACTGCTACTACTCCAATCTCATAGAAGGCCACAACACGAAGCCCGTCGAGATCGAAAAGGCCTTGGCCGGAGCGAAGATCGAGGCCGAAAGACGCCCTCTGGCCTTGGAGGCAAAGGCTCACGTGCACGTGCAGCGCGCGATCGACGTTGCCCATGCAACGGGACAACTGCCGGTGCCGACATCCCAGAAGTTTATTCTCGCGACCCACAAGATCTTCTACGAGGAGATGCC
Source organism: Bradyrhizobium ivorense (assembly GCA_943372615.1). GTDB lineage: Bacteria > Pseudomonadota > Alphaproteobacteria > Rhizobiales > Xanthobacteraceae > Tardiphaga > Tardiphaga ivorense_A. The sequence continues at coordinate 2,089 of CALRZK010000221.1, forward strand.
GGAGGAGTTCAGGAAGACCGTCGCCGAAGACGGCGGCAGGACCGTCGAGATCGTGCCCGGCAAGTTCCGCAGCACTCCGGAGGAGGACATCTCCGTAGGGCAGCATCTTCCGCCCTCTTCGGAGGTCGTCCAGAACTTCATGGACTACTTCGAGAAGCGCTTCTCCTTCGTCGAACGCGGAGGCAGCAGTCGCATCATCGCGATCGCGACGGCCCATCACCGCTTCAATTACATCCATCCGTTCGTCGACGGAAACGGACGCGTGAGCCGGCTGATGTCGCACGCGATGGGGCTGCGCGCGAACATCGGCGGCGCCGGCCTGTGGTCGATCTCTCGCGGGCTCGCCCGGGGTCTGAAGAACAAGAGCGAATACAAGCTATTCATGGACAGCGCCGACAGCCAGCGCCGGGGTGATAGGGACGGTAGAGGCAATCTTTCGGAGGCGGCTCTCGCGGAATTCTCCGAATGGTTCATGAGCGTGATGCTGGATCAGATCCGTTTTAGTAAGGCGGTCTTCCGTCTGGACCAGATACAGGAACGCTACAAGGACCTCCTCGTCGACAGGAAGTTCGACACCAAGAGCATCGACCTGGTCGCATCCGTCTTCAAGTTCGGAGCCCTGGAGCGGGGAGACGTGCCGCAGGCGATGAGGGTGCCGGACAGGACCGCGCGCTTCGCCGTCAAGAAGCTGACGGAAGAAGGATTCCTCAAGTCGGACACGCCGCGAGGCCCGCTCCGGATCGCCTTCCCGTTGGATTTTCGGGAGCGACTCTTTCCAAATCTGTTTGCTGACGAGGCGGTGGTCACGCCTGAACCTCCGGCCTTGCGCTTGGGAAGATAAGGCGCTCGCAAGGGAGCCTGGCCGAGAGAGGTGCAGTGCGGCACGACGACCACGCCGTCGTCGACGCGACCTCTACCTTTGATGGGAGTGGTGTGCTTAGGCGCGCGCGTCGGCATAACGATGGGCGGTTTCGACCAAATGTTCATTCACGCGACGTTATCCTGCGGCTTCCAGAACCTGGTGCTGTAGTTGTTCAAATCCCCTTGGCCATCGACGATCGCAAGGAAAGTCTCCGGGACGTCGTCGGGGGCGCGTCCTTCCCGGAAGTACTCCTGGACCGAATGAAGCGCGCTCGTCATGAAGAAATTCCAAGTTTGGAGCAATCGAACCTCCTGTTCACGGCGCTGCTGAGCCATCGTCAGCTTCCGCTTCTGCGGATACCGCGGGAAGTCCGCGGTGGTCCCGACCTCATGGATGAAATTGATGTTTCCGTGAATCCACTCGTCGTTCACGCTTCTCCGCCATTGATATCCGACGCATGCTTTCAGCTTGTTTTGCATCGTGAGAGGAAGCGAGGACAAGCTGCGTATCAGGAAATGCTCCTCATCCTTCCGTTCCTCCGCGACCCGGCGTTGCATGCCTTGAACGGCAGAGATCAAGTCATTCCGGGTTGATCGCAGCAAATCTCCCGTTTCCTCCACCTTTCGCACCGATCTGGCCTGTCGGTGACGAGACATGGCCAGCTCGAACGCATTCAGCCGGCCGGCAACGTGGAGACCACAGTCTCTGAGCATGGATGTCGGCAGATCCCGCATGCTTCCGCCAGATATGGCGGCGTCGAGGTGGTCCCGGAGACCGTATGCGTCAATTGCGTCGAGCGCACGACGTTCTCGACCGGAGGTGAAAATATCCATGATAACCGAGTCCTGCCGCCAAAACATGATTGGATACGAAAAACCGATTCGGTGGAATCGAGTTCAGGTAGCTGAACCGTTCCTTTGAAACGTATCGCGGACCAACCATCGCCTTCAGAGAGAAGACGAACCGACTACGCGACACCGCTGCAAGCGATATGGTATCGTCTGCATCGGCGTATCGGCCGCAGTCCGTTGCGGACCGGGCCGGTCCACGGCATCTTCGTCACGTCTCAGCTACATGCTCCGCGGCAAGCGTCCTCACGAGGTTGACGAGACCTTGTCGGACCTTGCTGTCTTTTAGCTTTGCAAAGGCTGCGATCAATGCGACGCCGTCCTTCGTGGAGAGCACCGCCTCCAAATCGACCACCGTCGCCGGCGCCGACGCCGGGACGTCTATCTCGATGTCTTCGTAGAGCGAGGCGACGGGAATGTTAAGCACGCTGGCGATCTGCTGCATCCGGCTCGCGCTCACGCGGTTTGTGCCGTTCTCGTATTTCTGCACCTGCTGGAACGTCACGCCGATGCCATTAGCCAGCGTTTGCTGGCTCATTCCCAGCATCAGGCGTCGCATGCGCAGACGCTTTCCGATTTCGGCAGCGAGTTCGTCCTTCGACGCAGCTTTCATAGTCATCACCGATTTAGCAAACCGGGGCAGATATCACACGCGATCGGAGTGCTCGCAAGGATTCGCGAGCAGGATTGCGGTGTCAACCGAACTTGAGGTGGCGGGAAGGGGGTAGCGGCGCTACACTTTTAACGGCTATCCGGATTTCCGTGTGGAATCCGCACCTCCGCGTCGGTCCTCCGGGAGGACCGATCCGGAGACGGCGAGGACCGGTTAACGCCCGGCCCGCTCCGAGGAGGCGGCTCCACACGGAAATCCGGATAGCCCTTTTAACGAACTGGTGTTTCTTAGAGCCGTAGCGCGACTTCTTGAATACCGGTCAAGGGATTGAAGGAGAGCGTCGGAGACCTGAACGCGAAAACTGAACGCATTCGGGCCGCTTTCCTCGCTTGTGGGGCATCTCGTGACCGACGGCGATTCTACTGACGGAGATGAGCACGAGGATCGAGGATGACGAGGGGCCAGAAATGTTTCGCTTTCCTCATCGAAAGGGTACCAATTCAGACGGAAATGAGGATGGAATTCGGCTTCTCAAGAAGACGACAGACGATACGTTGATTGCGGGGAAATGATGCAGAAGCATGTAGAAGTCAGCGACCTTTCGTTTCTGTCCTTCCCGGCTGCTCAGGAGGTCGAGAAGCTGTCGAGAGACGCCGTGTCGGAGACGCACTACCTGTCTTCGTCGGTCAAGCGGCTCGACTACGAGATCCATCCGGATACCGGAGTGAAGAACCTGGCGCCTAGCGCCTGGCGGATGTACTGCAACGCCGTCAATGAGGCGACCCGGCTGGAGCCGCAGGACGTCGGCGAGCTCGATCGGGGGCTTCAGGAAATCGGCTATCCGGATTTCCGTGTGGAACGCGTTTACTAAACCCGTCCTAGTTTAACCGATAAAATACGATTCAAATCGTACAGATCGCGTGATCATCGCCGCGCAGGTCTGTCCTTTTGCCGTCCCTCGTTCGAACCTTCACGACCCGGATCGAAGCCCATCCTGCATTGGCGGCGAGGGCCGCGCTGGAATCGCGCGTGGAGCGCAAGCTGCACGTGGCCTTGAAGTCCGGACGCAATTTCACGGCCGACCTGGCGACCTCGTTCTATCAGCAGTTCGGCATATCCGCGAAGACGCTGGACGGGATCCGCCGTCAACTGAAAGCGAAGCTGGACGCGATCTCGGAACTCGCCAAGCTCCGCGTCGCTGAACTCGACGTCCGCATCGCCGCGCTGCGGAAGAAGATCGCGCGAGCAGGGAACGATCTCGATCGGAAGAAGCGGCCCCTCCAGGGCGATCAGCGGAAAAGGCTGAAATATGCCCTGCATCAGCACAAACGGCGGCTGGCGACGCTCCAAGTAAGACAGATCCAGGCGAAACAGCGGATCGACGATCCGAACATCTGCTTCGGGACCCGCAAGCTGTTCAACGCCCAGCATCATCTCGAAGCCAACGGCCTCGACGATCATAAGGATTGGCTAAGGGCCTGGCGCTCGGCGCGCGACAGCCAGTTCTTCATCGAGGGGGCCGCGCGATCGATCGCCGGCAATCCGTTCGTCAGGTTGGTGGCGCGTGACGACGATACGTTCGATCTCGAGCTCCGC
>CALRZK010000222.1:0-5999 GCA_943372615.1 Bradyrhizobium ivorense
ACCGAAACCAACGAGCAACCACCGAAACTACCGGGACTTCCGGGGCCGGGCCCCGGCGGGCCGCCTCCGGGGGCACCGGGCGCAGGCTTCCCTGCCCTGCCGAACAACCCTGGCAATGCGCCGGCGGGATCGCCGCCGGCAACGACACCCGGCACCAAGCAATAGAACGGGCCACGATATGAGACGACAACGCCGCATCAAGATTCTCGCCACGCTCGGCCCCGTTTCCTCCGACAGCGCGATGATCCGCAAGCTGTTCGAGGCCGGCGCCGACGTCTTCCGCATCAATATGAGCCACACGCCGCACGACAAGATGCGCGATCTGGTGAAGACCATCCGCAATGTCGAAAGCAGCTACGGCCGCCCGATCGGCATCCTCGTCGATCTTCAAGGCCCGAAGCTGCGCGTCGGCGCTTTCGCCGATGGCGGCGTCCAGCTCAAGAATGGCGAAGCCTTCACGCTCGACTCCAATCCCGAGCCCGGCGACGCCACCCGCGTGCACCTGCCGCATCCGGAGATTCTCGCAGCACTCCGTCCCGGCCATGCGCTGCTGATCGATGACGGCAAGCTGAAGCTGATCGCCGAGGAAACGTCTGCTGATCGCGCCGTGACCCGCGTCGTCGTCGGTGGCCGCATCTCGGACCGCAAGGGCGTCAGCCTGCCCGACACCGACCTCCCCGTCTCCGCCATGACGCCGAAGGATCGCAGCGATCTTGAGGCCGCGCTGGAAACCGGTATCGACTGGGTCGCGCTCTCCTTCGTGCAGCGCGCCGAAGACGTGCATGAGGCCAAGCGCCTGGTGCGCGGCCGTGCCGCCATCATGTCGAAGATCGAAAAGCCGCAAGCCATCGAGCGCCTTGAGTCCATTCTCGAAGCCTCAGACGCACTGATGGTCGCCCGTGGCGATCTCGGTGTCGAATTGCCGCTGGAGCGCGTGCCGAGCCTGCAGAAGCGCATGACCCGCATGGCGCGCCGCGCCGGCAAGCCGGTGGTCGTCGCCACCCAGATGCTGGAATCGATGATCCAGAGCCCGGTGCCGACCCGCGCCGAAGTCTCCGACGTCGCCACCGCGATCTATGAAGGCGCCGATGCCGTGATGCTCTCGGCAGAATCCGCCGCCGGCAAATTCCCGGTGGAAGCGGTCGCCACCATGAACCGCATCGGCGAAGAGGTCGAACGCGATCCGACCTATCGCAACGTACTCACCGCCCAGCGTCCCGGCCCGGAAGCGACCGTCGGCGACGCCATTGCCGATGCTGCGCGGCAGATTGCCGAGACGCTGGAGCTATCAGCGATCATCTGCTGGACCAGCTCGGGCTCGACCGCCATGCGCGTCGCCCGCGAGCGTCCGAAGCCGCCCATCGTCGCCATCACCCCGAACCTTGCCGGCGGCCGCAAACTGTCGGTCGCCTGGGGCGTGCATTGCGTCGTGGCGGAAGATGCGAAGGATCAGGACGACATGGTCGATCGCGCCGGTCGCATCGCGTTTCGCGACGGCTTTGCCAAGGCCGGCCAGCGCGTCATCGTGGTGGCGGGTGTGCCGCTGGGTACGCCGGGCGCAACGAACATGCTGCGTATTGCCTATGTCGGATCGAGCGATACGGGCGAGTAGGTCTTTCTAACCTCTCCCCGCTCTTTGCGGGGAGAGGTCGTCCGGCGAAGCCGGGCGGGTGAGGGGCATGGCACGCGGGTGCCGCGTGGACGCGCTATCGGATCTCTCAGCGATCTAAGCGCAAAGCAAACAACATTCTTCGTATCGATAAAGTGTAGCAAGGTGCTGGCCGTGTGCCCCGCCCCTCACCCGCCGCGAAGACGCGGCGACCTCTCCCCGTAAAGAACGGGGAGAGGTTAAAAGCCTCAGCCTTCCAGCTTGGCGTCCAGCGTGATCTCGGCGTTCAGCACCTTCGACACCGGGCAGCCGGCCTTTGCCTTCGCCGTGCAATCGTCGAACTTGGCCTGGTCCGCGCCAGGAATCTTCGCCACCAGCGTCAGATGCACCTTGGTGATGGCAAAGCCCTCGCCCTGCTTCTCCAGCGTCACGTCAGCCTTGGTATCCATCTGGTCGGCCTTCATGCCGGCCTCACCGAGGATCAGCGAAAGTGCCATCGTGAAGCACGCCGCGTGCGCAGCACCGATCAGCTCTTCCGGATTGGAGCCGGGCTTGCCCTCGAAGCGGCTGGCGAAGCCGTAGGGATAATCCGCGAGCGCACCGCTCTTGGTCGAGATCGCTCCCTTGCCGTCCTTGATACCGCCCTGCCATTTGGCCGATCCGAATGTCGTGGTCATGCACTTCTCCTCGTCTGGTTGTGAAGTCGATCGGGTCCGATGTTAGCGCGCTGCAGCCGTCGGATTTGTGTCAGCCGCGATCAACTTCTCGATCTCGCCGACGACAAACTCCGGGGCTGCATTCTGCACCATGTGACCAACGCCCGGCAGCAGAATTAGTTTGCCGTTCGACACGGTCTCGATAAGTTGCCGTGAATGAATGTCGGGCGAGACCGTGGTGTCCGCATCGCCGGTGATAGCCACCACCGGCATGCGCAATTCGGCATAACGCGACGACTGTTCGGTCACCGCCGCCTTCAGCGTCACCAGATCCCAGGCATTGGCGAGAAATTCCCGCGGCCGCAGCAGCAGTGGGATCGCGCTTCTGGCCATGTAGTCATCCGGCATCGCCTGCGGCGCGAAGACGCTGCGCGTCCCCGGCTCAGCCAGCAGCAGACCGAGCGGCAGCGTGATCGTATAGGCGAGCAGCGGCCCGATCACCGGCGTCGTCACCACCGCATTGTAAGTACCGACACCACCGGGCCACGGATAGGCGACGCCCGCCAGTGAAACGAGCCCGGCCACACGCTGCGGATAATCGAGCGCCATTCGCAGGCCGAGCACTCCCGCCAGCGAATGCACCACGACGACCGCGCGTTCGATCTGCAATTGCCCGAGCACATCGTCGATCATCTTCGCCTGCAGCGCCGGCGACAGGTTCTCGCTACGCGTGCTCCAGCCATGGCCGGGTCGATCAATCAGGATGACGCGATGTTTTTCCGCTAGCCGATCGCCAAGCGGCACGCGCATGCTGCCGAGATTGGAGCTGGCACCATGCACCAATACAATCGGCGGCCCCTTCGCATCGCGCGGGCCGAGATCGAGCACCTGCAGACGTGCACCGGTGACGTCGAAGAACCGGCCAACCGGCGGATATTGGCGCTCAAGAAGAACCACGCCGACCTGCGTGGCCAGCGCCAGCGCAGCGAGCGTGGCGACCAGCGCGAAAGCGATCATCAAAACTGTCCGGGCGGTTTTACGCACCGATCAGCTACGCGCCGACGCGGGCCGAGTTTCGCGCCCGAAATCATCATGCGTCCATTCCGAGCCGTCCGAGACCGGGCAGTTTGATGGCTGGACGCCTGATATCGAAGCCAAGAACGGCACCGAGAATGTTGAGTTCGACACCTTCGATCCACCCGACCGTGAGGCCCAGATAGCCGCCAAGTGTCGCACGCACGCCGGTGCCCGACGGCGTCCGGCCGAATGCATTGCCTTCATAGGGAAAATCCTTGCCGATCGCCGTCGGCGGCAGGGTCACCTGCAATTCGGGGACAGCGGCCAGCACCGCGGTGACGAAGGTATTCGAGTTTGGCCCCGGCCAGGCGCGATAATCCCCATAGGCCCGCCAGGAATAGCTGGCGATCGCCGCCTTGATCTTCGGAATCATCGCTTCGGCTGCAGCGCCCTCGGCCGCAGCAATCGCCATCGGCTCATCGCCGAACCACCGGCCATCAGCTGCGAAACCATTGAGACGGATCGGATCGCCCCAGGCGGTATAATCATAGCGTGTATAGCGCGCTGCGCCCTTTTCCTTGAAGACGATCCAGCTATGGACCGCGAAAATGCCGCGCCATCGCACCGTGCGGGCAGCGAAGACGCGGACCAGTGCTTCGGGATGTTCAGCCGCTGGAGGCAACAAGCCCGCACTGGAACGATCGGCGCTTTGCCAGTTCACGGAACGATCGCCAGCAAAATATTTCGCCGCCGATACGCCAATCGGCACGACAAGCAGTGCGAGCAGAACCAGCACGATTTTTCTCACTAAAATGATCCGAAAGCGGAAGAAAGCGGGGATATCAGTGTGGATATGGGGCTTGCGTGGGCCTTCGCCACATTCCCTGCGACACAAAGTCTGCCGGAGCTGTCCACGCTATCCACAGGAACAGCGCGCGATCGGGCAGGTTGTTGCCATGATCACGATGCGGAATGTCCGCCATGATCGCAAATGATCGAAGGTGGAGAATGAAAATGGCGCCCGATCTGATCGAAATCGATATCGATGAAATCGTATCGACCTGTAACGGAGATCTGCGCGGCGCCGTGAAGGCCCTGCTGCTGGTCAACGAACAGCTCGAAACTGAACTGCAGCAGCTCTATGCGGCCTCAGTCCGCGGCGGCGCGATCCGCCCCGGCACAGGCGCGGTGCATTAGTCGTAAGCCCGCCTTTCACTCTGTGTGTCATCGCCCGGCTGACAGGGCGATCCGGTACTCCCGCATTTAGCGCGCAATCGCACGGCCGGTGTCTACTGGATGACCGCTTCCACGGGTGATGACAATCAGAGTTGGACGCTATCGCCGCGCACTCAGGCGCGGCGCTTTTCCTGCTTCGCGTCCTTGGCCTCGCCCGCCTCGTTTTCGTCCGCGACGTCTTCCTTTGCCGGCGGCGGCAGTTGCATGACGACCGTCTGGCTGCTCGGCGAGGCAATCTCGATCCCCTCTTCCTGCAAACGCATTTTCATGCGGCGATTGAATTCACGCTGCACGCCCCAGCGACCGGAATCGGTACAGCGGATCTGACCGACGATGGTGACCATCGTTCCATCGACCTTGTCCACGCCCCATAGTTCGAGATCGCTGCGCATGAGCGGACGGAAGGCGTCTTCCTTGCGCATCTCGATGGCGATTTCCTTAAGGATCTCGCCGACGCGATCGGTATCTTCCTTGTAACTGACGCTGACCGACACCGCCGCATTGCCGGCGCCGCGGCTGGAATTGGTGATGCTGGTCACGGCGCTGAACGGAATGATGTGCACCGAGCCATCGGGAGCGCGTAGGCGAATGGTGCGGATCGACAGGTTCTCGACCGTGCCGCTCAATCCGGAAACGGTGACGAAATCCCCGACCTGCACCGTGCTTTCCAGCAGCAGGAACAGTCCTGTGATGACATCCTGCACCAGCTTCTGCGAGCCGAAACCAATAGCCACGCCAAGAATGCCGGCGCCAGCCAGAAGCGGCGCGACATTGACACCGATCTCGCTGAGGGCCGTCAGCGCGATTACCGCGATGATCACGCCGAGCAAGGCCGTGCGCAGCATCGGCTGGAAGGTGCGCAGCCGGGCCGCACGGGCGAAATGGCCATCGCGGGTAAGCGATGTGAGTTGACGCTCCATCAGCGCATTGACACCTTCCCAGACGACCGCCGCGCTCACCGCAGCGATGGCGACCGTGATCAAGGCCGAAATCACACGGCTGCCGATCTGGCCACCGGAGAACCAGAAAATGGCATCGACGCCCCAGACCTCAAGCAGCGCGACAAGACCGATCACGGAAATGATCGCCGCAACGACCTTGCGCAACAGCGGCAAGTAACGATTGGCGCGCGCCTCCAGCCCGGGAAAACGCGCCAGGACTTCCGGCTTGATGCGGAAGCCGCGATCGATCAGGCTGAGCACCATCATCGAGACCAGCCGCGTGACCAGCACGACGATCACAGTGCCGACGATATACTGCAGAAGCAGCGCATAGCCGTTGCGGATGTTGAGCGCCCAGATCCCCCACGCCGCCATCACGATGACGATGCCGAACACATGCCACAGGCCCGCAACGCGGTTGCGCATTCCGTTCAGGAAGCCGGTGGCACCCACCGGCGCGCGCAGCGCATCAGCCACGGGCTTGCGGCACTGCAGGATGATGACCACCACGAACAGATGCACGACCAGCATCGCCAGCTT
>CALRZK010000223.1:0-5990 GCA_943372615.1 Bradyrhizobium ivorense
TGATTGGGGTGATTGTCAGTCCAGACCGATCGTCGTCAGATCCTGAAACCAGTGCTGCGCCTGCACGAACTTCTTTACCTTCGGTGACAGCGCGTGCGGGTTGGTGTCGTGCACGACCCAGACCAGCACGGCATCATCGACGATCTGTGCATGGGCTTCGGCCAGCAACTCGTCCTGCTTCTTGACGTCAAAGTTGTTCTTCGCTTCGTCGATCAGCGCGTCCACCTTCGGGTTCTTGTAGCCGCCCCAGTTCACGCCGACTGGCGCGATCTGACCGGAATGGAAGAAGCGGACGATGGCGTAGAGCGGATCCGAGGTGACGTAAGCGATGTTGTTCGAGGTGATGCCCTTCATGCTTTCATCGGCCGCGCCCTTTCGCCACGCGGTGTAGAGAACCTCCAGCTCGACGACCTTGAACTCGACCTCGACGCCGATTTCCTTGAAGCTTTGCTGCAGGAATTCGTTGATCGGCAGCGACAGCATCTGGCCGGTGCCGCCATTGGCGATGATGAAGGTCGCTTTCAGCGGCTTCTCCGGGCCATAACCGGCTTCCTTCACCAGCTTCTTGGCTTCGGCGAGATCATATTTGATCTTGAAGTTGGGCTTGCCGAACCAAGGGCTGGATGGATCGACCTGACCGATAGCCGGCTTGGCGAGGCCGTTCATCAGCGCCACCACGCCATCGCGATCGATGGCGAGGTTCAGCGCCTTGCGCAGACGCACATCGGTCCACGGCGAACCCGGCAGCACGCTGAGATGATAATTCCAGACATGCGGCGTGACATTGTCCACGATCTTCATGCCGGCGCCCTTGAGCTGCGGCACGGCATCGGGCGCAGGTGTTTCGATCAGATCGACCTGGCCCGCGAGCAGCGCATTGGTGCGGGTCAGCGCTTCTGGCATCGGGATCAGCACGAGCTTGTCGGCCTTCGGCAAGCGCTTCTTGTCCCAGTAATCGGCGTTCTTGGTCAGTTCGGCCTGCTCGCGCGGCACAAGCTTCGTCAGCTTGAACGGACCAGTACCTGATGGCTGTGCTGCAAACTTGTCCCAGTCCTTGCCGACCTTTTCATATTGCGTCGGGCTGGAGACCAGGAACCAGAGCATCTGATAGGGGAAGAAGGAGTCGACTGCCTTGGTGGTGATCTCGACAGTACCGTCGTCGATCTTGGCATAGCTGGCGACGGAGGGCAGGCGGGTCTTCACCTGCGCGCTCTGCCGCTTGTCGAATTGCGGCGCCTTTTCATTCAGCACCTTGTCCAGATTCCAGATCACTGCATCGGCATTGAAGTCGCTGCCGTCATGAAACTTGACGCCCTTGCGGAGCGTGAAGCGCCACTTGGTCTTGTCTTTGTCGTCGACCTTCCACTCCGTGGCGAGGCCGGGGATCAGTTTACCGGGGCGATCGGCGACATCCATCTCCCACGCGACGAGCGGGTCATAGATCGTGTAGCCGGTAAATTGATAGCCGCCAGCACCACGATCAGGCTGACCTGTCGTGAGTGGAACGTCGGCCATCGAGATGCCGTAGCGCACCACGGTCTCGGCTTTCGCGGGTGCAACGAGGCCGATAACAGCCGCTAACGCTGCGCCTGCGAAAGAAAATCGAAAACTCATCCCCAACTCCTGATGTGGAAAACATTCATTGGCGACTAAGCAAGCTTGGTGCCAGACTGGTTCCAATCAACAAGCCCTGCGCCAGTCAGCCGCGGGGGCGGAGGATGTACACCGCACGCGCACGTTGCTCTGATTATTGGCACAGGCGTTGCATTGCACTGCATCAGAATTAGCCAACCGAATTCGTACCGAACAAAGGGGACTAGTCAGAATGCGTATCGAGAAACCCATCAAAGGCCGTTTCAGAACCACTCTTGCGATGCTCGCCGTCGCAACGGCGCTGACGCTGCCGCAGTTTGCGCAGGCCCAGACCGTCAAGATCGGCATGACCGCTGCTGATATCCCGCGCACGCTGGGTCAGCCGGATCAGGGTTTTGAAGGCAATCGCTTCACCGGCAACACAATGTATGAGGGACTCACGCTTTGGGATCTGTCGTCTGCCACTAAGCCGAGCGTTGTGATCCCGGGATTGGCTACGGAATGGGCAGTTAACGATAGCGACAAGACCAAGTGGACCTTCAAGCTGCGTCCCGGCGTCAAATTTCACGATGGCAGCGACTTCAATGCCGACGCCGTGGTGTGGAATGTCGACAAGGTCCTGAAGCAGGATGCGCCGCAATTCGATGCGAGCCAGGTCGGTGTCACCGCATCGCGCATGCCGACCCTGTTGTCGGCGAAGAAGATCGACGACATGACCGTCGAACTGACCACGAAGGAGCCGGACAGCTTCCTGCCGATCAATCTGACCAATCTCTACATGGCAAGCCCGACCAAGTGGCAGGGCTTCTATGACAAGGCGCAGGGCGCCGATGCCAAGGCGAAGTCAGCTGCGGCATGGGATGCGTTCTCGAAGGATGCATCGGGCACTGGCCCGTGGAAAATGTCCAAGTTCACGCCGCGTGAACGTCTCGAACTGGTGAAGAACACCGCTTACTGGAACAAGGATCGCGTGCCGAAGGTCGATGGCATGGTGCTGTTGCCGATGCCGGAAGCCAATGCCCGCACGGCGGCTTTGCTGTCGGGCCAGATCGATTGGGCCGAAGCGCCGGCGCCGGATGCCGTGAAGGAAATCACCGCGCGCGGCTTCAAGATCGAGAAGAACGAGCAGCCGCATGTGTGGCCGTGGCAGTTTTCGCGCATCGAAGGCTCGCCCTGGAACGACATCCGCGTCCGCAAGGCCGCCAATCTCTGCATCGACCGTGAAGGTCTGCGTGACGGTCTGCTTGCCGGCCTGATGGTGCCTGCGACCGGCACCTTCGAGCCCGGCCATCCCTGGTACGGCAACCCGTCCTTCAAGATCAAATACGACCTGAAGGAAGCCCAGAAGCTGATGGCGGAAGCGGGCTATGGCCCGAACAAGAAGCTCAAGGTGAAGACGCAGACCTCGGCTTCTGGCTCCGGCCAGATGCAGCCACTGCCGATGAACGAATACATGCAGCAGGCGCTGGCAGAGTGCTACTTCGATGTGCAGCTCGACGTCATCGAATGGAACACGCTGTTCACCAATTGGCGCCGTGGCGCCAAGGACCCGACGGCGAACAATTCGAATGCGACCAACGTTACTTTCGCGGCGATGGATCCGTTCTTCGCGCTGGTGCGCTTCCTGCAGTCCGGCATGGCGCCGCCGGTGTCGAACAATTGGGGCTTTATCAACAATCCCAAGTTCGACGAGCTAGTGAAGAAGGCACGCACCACCTTCGATGCGGCTGATCGCGACAAGGCCTTGGCTGAGTTGCATGCAGCCTCGGTGGATGACGCTGCGTTCCTCTACGTCGCCCACGACGTCGGCCCGCGCGCGCTCAGCCCGAAGATCAAAGGCTTTGTGCAGCCGAAGAGCTGGTTCGTCGATTTCTCGACGATGACGATGACGCCGTAAGGCCCTTTCCCCTCTCCCGCAAAGCGGGAGAGGGGGGATCAATCACGCGAAGCGGGATTGAGACGGGAGAGGGACTTTCACGAGCGTCCTGCTTTGTTGCTCTCTCTCCCGCCTTCGCTTCGCTCAGGCACCCTCTCCCGCACTAGCGAAGCTTCGCTTCGCACGGGCGGGCGAGGGGAAGAAAGCAAAGGTGCCCCGTGTTCAGCTATGTTGCGCGCCGCGTCGTTTACGCGATCCCCATCATTCTCAGCGTCGCGCTGGTGTGTTTCCTGCTGGTGCACATCACCCCTGGCGATCCCTTGGTCGCCGTGCTGCCCGCTGACGCCTCGCAGGAGCTCGCGCAGCAGCTGCGCGTCGCTTACGGCTTCGACAAGCCGCTGCCGGTGCAATTCGGCCTGTGGGTCTGGCGCGCGTTGCATGGCGATCTCGGTGCTTCCATCGCCACCGGGCGCCCGGTGCTCGCCGAAGTCATGAATGCCGTCCGCAACACCGTGATGCTCGCGGTGTTCGCCGCAGCCATCGGTTTCACGCTGGGCCTCTTCTTCGGCCTGATCGCCGGCTACTTCCGCGACACCTGGGTCGACAAGGTTGCCACCTCCATCGCCATCGCCGGCGTGTCCGTGCCGCATTACTGGCTCGGCATGGTTCTCGTCATCATCTTCTCGGTGCAGCTCAACTGGCTGCCCGCCGTGGGCGCCGGCGCCGGCGGCTCCGCTGCCTGGGCGTGGGATTGGGAACATATGAAATATCTCGTGCTCCCCGCGGTCACGACATCAGTGATTCCCATGGGCATCGTCACCCGCACTGTGCGCGCATTGACCGGCGACATTCTCTCGCAGGACTTTGTCGAGGCGCTGCGGGCCAAGGGCCTGCAGGAATTCAAGGTGTTCAAGCACGTCATCAAGAACGCAGCGCCCACCGCGCTGGCCGTGATGGGCCTGCAACTCGGCTATATGCTCGGTGGCTCGATCCTGATCGAGACCGTGTTCTCCTGGCCGGGCTCCGGCCTGTTGCTGAACTCGGCGATCTTCCAGCGCGACCTGCCGCTGTTGCAGGGCACGATCCTGGTGCTGGCGCTGTTCTTCGTCTTCCTGAATCTGATGGTCGATATCGCGCAGGCGTTCATCGATCCGCGCATCAAGCGGGCCTGACGCCATGACAGTTCTCACCGACAACGCCTTGCAGACGGCCCCCGTCACCAAAGCCCGCGGCTACTGGGCCACGGTCGGCCGCCGCATCCGTCGCGACAAGGTCTCCATGGCCTGCGCCGCGATCCTGCTGCTGATCCTGCTCGCCGCGATCTTCGCGCCCTATCTCGGCCTCGCCGATCCCTATCAGGGCTCCATGATCCGCCGTCTGCGTGCTATCGGCACGCCGAACTATCCGCTCGGCACCGACGAACTCGGCCGCGACATGCTCGCACGCCTGATCTATGGCGGTCGCCTGTCGCTGCTGATCGGTATCCTGCCAGTGATCCTGGCCTTCATCATCGGCACATCGCTCGGCCTCGTCGCCGGCTATGTCGGCGGCAAGCTCAACACCGCCATCATGCGCACCGTGGACGTGTTCTACGCATTCCCCTCGGTGCTGCTGGCAATTGCGATCTCCGGCGCGCTCGGCGCCGGCATCGTCAATTCCATCGTCTCGCTCACCATCGTCTTCGTTCCGCAGATCACCCGCGTTGCCGAAAGCGTCACCACCGGCGTGCGCAACATGGATTATGTGGAAGCTGCTCGCGCATCGGGGGCCGATACATTCACCATCATGCGCGTGCACATGCTCGGCAATGTGCTGGGCTCGATCTTCGTTTACGCGACCGGCCTGATCTCGGTGTCGATGATCCTCGCTGCGGGGCTGTCTTTCCTCGGCCTCGGCACCAAGCCGCCGGAGCCGGAATGGGGCTTGATGCTGAACACGCTGCGCACCGCGATCTATGTCAATCCGTGGGTGGCCGCATTGCCCGGTGTGATGATTTTTGCGGTGTCGATCTGCTTCAACCTGCTGAGCGACGGCATGCGCAGCGCCATGGATATCCGGAACTGACGCCATGACAGATACGCTCGAAATCACCGACAAGATGCTCGAACCGCTGGAAGACATCGGCGGCGAAGCGCAACCGTTGCTGCATGTCAAAGGCCTGACCAAGCACTTCCCGGTCCGCGGCGGTCTGTTCGCGCCGAGCAAGACCGTGCGCGCCGTCGATGACGTGTCCTTCGCGATCGGCAAGGGCGAGACCGTCGGCATTGTCGGCGAGTCCGGTTGCGGAAAATCCACCACAGCGCGTCTTCTGATGCATTTGATGGATCGTAATGCCGGCGACATCATTTTCGACGGCCGCGCCGTCGGCCGTGAATTGACGCTCCGTGAGCTGCGCCGCGGCATGCAGATGGTGTTTCAGGACAGCTACGCCTCGCTGAATCCGCGCCTCACCATCGAGGAGTCGATCGCGTTCGGCCCCAAGGTGCATGGCATGTCTGACAAGGAGGCACGCGCGCTAGCC
>CALRZK010000224.1:0-5982 GCA_943372615.1 Bradyrhizobium ivorense
CGGATGGAGCGCAGCGCAATCCGGGGTCCGGCGTTTCAACTATCTCTGCTGTCCCCGGATTTCGCTGCGCTCCATCCGGGCTACAATCGTCATTTCAATACGATCACATCCTCACCCGGATGCTGCGCATAGAGCTTCGCCACATCAGCGGCGCGACGCTCAAGGCCGGCGCGCTGGTTGATGTAGCCTTTGTCGGTGAGTTCGTTGCCATCGATGGAGGGCGGCTCCACCAGGAACATCGCGCGCGCGATCCGGCGGCTGGAAGCGCCGACCGACGCCGCGTTATGAGTGCGAAGCCCATCTTTGAAACAGGCCAGCACCTTCGGATGCTTCACCACATCGGCGAAGCTCGCGTCCGGCTGATCGATGAGCAACCGGCAAGCCGGAAGGTTCGGCCAGGCGAGCACGCCGATGAATTCGCGATCCTGCCCGGTGATCAACGCGTCCTGCACCACCGGCGTCGCCGCTGCGATGATATCGGTGCGCAGCGAACCCACATGGACAAAAGTACCAGTGGTGAGCTTGAAATCTTCGACCACACGGCCAGAGAAGATCAGCCCCTTCACCGGATCATTGTCGTCGACAAACACGCCGGCGTCGCCGATCTTGTAAAAGCCTTCCTCATCGAAGGCGGCCTTGGTCAGATCGGGCTGATTGTAATAGCCCGGCATCACATTGATGCCGCGCAGGCGCAGCTCATATTTTGCGTCCACTGGCACCATCTTCAGTTCGACGCCGGGAAAACGGCAGGCCGATCAGGCCGACGCGCTCGGTGTCCCAGTAGGTGCCGGTCGAAGTCGGCGACGTCTCGGTGCAGCCCCAGCCGGTATAGAACACGATGCGCTCGCCGCAGGCGCGCACGGCCAATGCCTGCATGCGATCGAACAGATCATCAGGCAGACGCGCGCCGCCATAGCCCATCAGGGCGAGATTCTTGAAGAAGGATTTTGCGAGATCGTCGTCCTTCTCCATGGCACCAGCGATGGCGGCATAGCCGGCCGGAACATTCGCGTAGTAGCTCGGCGAGATTTCGCGCAGGTTGCGCAGCGTCTCGTCGATCATGCCGGGCATTGGCCGACCGTCATCGATATAGAGCGTGCCGCCATCGACCAGCAGCGGATTGAACAATGCATTGCCGCCCATGGTGTGATTCCACGGCATCCAGTCGAGATACACCGGTGGCGCGGCGCTGCGATCACGCGGACGCGTCTGCATCATCTGCGCGGCATTGGCGCACATCATCTGCTGGGTGTTGATGACCGCCTTCGGCATGCCGGTGGAGCCGGAAGTGAATAGCAATTTGCCAACGGTCTCGGGCTTGATGGCCGCGATCGACCTGGCGACGTCGTCGGTCACCTTGGTCGCCGCCATGTCAGCAAAGGACACGCTTGCAACGCCTGCCGGCGGGCGCGAGACATGGATCACCTTGATGCCGGTGAGATCCAGCGCATCAAGCGCTTTCTCGAAGGTCGGGCCATCCTGCACCATAATGGCGGCCGGCTTGACCAGATCGAACAGATATTTGAGCTTGAGATGATCCTGGCTCATCAGCGAATAGGCCGGCGACACCGGCGCCGCCGGAAGCCGTGCCTGCATCGCCGCCATGGTCATCAGCGCGTGTTCGATGGAATTACCCGACAGGATCGCGACCGGCCCTTCCGCCGGTAGCTTCATGTCGAGCAGCGCCTGGGTGAGGCCATCGACGGTGCGCTTGGCTTCGGCATAGGAGACGCGACGCCACTGCCGGTCATCACCGGCGCGCTGCGCCAGCCAGGTGAGATCGGGGCGCTCCTTCGCCCATTTGGCCAAGGGGGCCGCGAGATGCGGCTCATAAGCCATCAGCGGTATCAGTGATTTCATGACGATGACGCCATCGGGACGGCGCTCGACATCGATGTCGCGCTCCATCCAGTGCACCTTGCGGAAGGCGGGTTTGGTCTGTGCCGCAGCCTGCACGTTCATTGCGTTCCTCCCAGAACGGCTTTGCCGACCACAGTCTCTTTGTTCGGACCTCGTGTCGGTTTCATCTTTGCCTCAGCGCGTGACGTAGACGGGCTTGCGTTTCTCGATGAAGGCGCGGATGCCCTCCTCGAAATCCTCTGACCGGCTGCACAGCACCTGATTGCGGTCCTCCATGGCGATCACGGCCTCGATCGAGCCGGCATCCACCGCCATGTTGATACATTCCTTCGACAGCCGCAGGCCGACCGGCGATGCCGAGATCATCGCATCGACATAGGGCGCGGCGGCCTTGTCGAGTTCGCCGTCCTCGACGACTTCGGACACGAGGCCAACGGCCAACGCACGATCGGCATGAATGAAGCGGCCGGTGAGGATCAGTTCGGAAGCAACGGAGACGCCGACGAGGCGCGGCAGGAAATAGCTGGTGCCGATGTCGCAGCCGCCAAGGCCGAGCTTGATGAAGGCGCAATTCATGCGCGCCGACTTTGTGGCGATGCGGATGTCGGCGGCGAGCGCGAGGGCAAAGCCGCCACCGGCTGCGGCGCCCTGCACCAGCGCGATGATCGGCTGCGGGCAGCGGCGCATCAGCATCACGATATCGGCGATGCGGCGCTGGGAATCCAGCGACTCGGTAACAGTGCGCGGCGCATTCTGGCCGCGCGAGGCCATGGCATGTTTGAGATCGAGCCCGGCGCAGAAATTGGCGCCGGCGCCGCGGAGGACGACGACGCGGGTCTTGCGATTGCGCTGCAGGCTTTGGAAGTAATCGTTGAGGGCATCAATTAGGGCAGGATCGAGCGCATTCAGGCTCTCCGGACGATTGAGCGTCACCCGGTCCACGCCGTCGTCATGTTCGATCAGCAGCGGTGAGGCCACTCGCAATACTCCTACCCTTACTTATTTGCGTCTTGAGGCGCTTGTCGCAGTACCCTCTCCCCTTGGGGAGAGGGTAGCGCAGGAGTTTAGATTGAACTCATTCGGGAGAGGGGGAGCAGCGAAGCTCGGAGCTTGCGGCTCCCTCTCCCGCCTTCGCTTCGCTCAGGCACCCTCTCCCGCAAGCGGGAGAGGGGAAGAAAGTAACTACTACCGCGGAGCCATGCGGATGGCGCCGTCGAGACGGATCGTTTCGCCATTCAACATCGGGTTCTCGACGATATGAACCGCAAGATTGCCGTACTCCGACGCATCACCGAGGCGGGCCGGATGCGGCACCTGCGCGCCCAGGCTGGCGCGGGCTTCTTCATTGAGGCCCATCAGCAGCGGCGTCAGGAACAGGCCCGGCGCGATCGTGTTGACGCGGATCTTTTGCGAGGAGAGATCGCGCGCGGCCGGCAGGGTCATGCCGACAACACCGCCCTTCGATGCGGCATAGGCGATCTGGCCGATCTGGCCTTCATAGGCTGCGACCGACGCGGTGTTGATGATGACGCCACGCTCTTCGCCGATGGCATCCTGGGTGACGAGCTGTTCAGAGAACAGACGCAGGCAATTGAAGCTGCCGATCAGGTTCACCATGATGACATTGGTGAACTTGTCGAGCGGGTAGACGCCCTGCTTGCCGACGATGCGCTGCGAACCGCCGATGCCGGCGCAGTTCATCAGCACGCGCGCGGTGCCATGCGCAGCCGACGCTTTTGCCAGCGCGGCTTTCACATCGGCTTCACTGGTGACGTCGCCGACCGTGGCGATGCCCTTCACTTCGGCGGCGACCTTTTCGGCATTCTCAGCGGCACGATCGAACACGGCGACCTTGGCGCCTTTGGCGGCCATCGCGCGTGCGGTTGCGGCACCGAGGCCCGAGCCACCACCGGTGATGAATACGGCTACGTCTTTGAGCTGCATGGGAAGAGCCTTTCCTTGGGCGTTTCTGGTATTTTCTTGAATCGTTAGGTCGCGAAGAGAAAAAGAAGAAATGGTCCTTGGGCGTTTCTTATTGGTTTTGAACTGCGAGCTTGATGGAAGCTGTTTTGATTGTTCTTGTTCTTCTTATTGTTGTTTTTGTTAGTTCCTTGGGCGCTTCCTCAAGTCTTTTGTTTTTGCAGTCTGTCCTTGGGCCGTTTCTTCTTGAGCTTGGTAGTCAGCGGGCTTTGGCGCCCGCTTTCTTGTTTGTGAGCATGCCGTCGAGCAGCAGCATTTCGAGATGCGCCACATAGGCGCGGCACACATCATCCGTCACCGGGCCGACGCCGATGGCGCGCGACATGGCATGACGGCTGAAGAAGAGGTTGTCGCAGGCGCCGATCAGGCTGGTGTAGAACAGCACGGGATCGACGACGCGAAATTCACCGGTCTTGTGGCCCTCGGCCAGCAGGCGGCGATGAAAGCTGAGCAGCGGCCCGACAAAGAATTTCGAGACTTCATCGGCCGACTTGTCGCTGCTCTCGTGCAGCAGATAATGGATCAACCGGTTCATATAGGGGAACTGGTTATAGGCCTTGATGATGCCGGCGATGTGCAGCCGCAGCTTTGCGGTGGCCGAGATCGGCTGCTCCAGCAAATATTCCAGATTGGTCATCTCATTGGCGGCGTCGCGTTCGAGCAGCGCCAGCAGAAGACCGTCCTTGTTGCCGAAATGATATTTCACCAGCGCAGCGTTGACGCCCGATTGCTGGGCAATCTCGCTCAGCGACACCTCGATGGAGTTGCTGGAGATCATCAGCTCGCTCGCCGCGAGCAACAGCTTGTCCGCGGTCGGATTCTTGCCGACCGGATGACGCACTGACGCTTGGGAAGGGCTGGGAGTCGCTGCCATGGGAGCCGCAGATAATACGAACATTCGGCCGCACTCAAGAGTTAATTGACCGATTGACTAAAACAAATGCGCCCCGTTTAATCCGACCAGTTTCACGCCCCAACACAACAACAAAATTCCAGGGAGAACGCTCATGGCCGAGGCCTATATCGTCGCCGCCGCACGCACTGCAGGTGGCCGCAAAGGTGGCCGATTGGCTGGCTGGCACCCCGCGGATCTCGCCGCTTCCGTGCTGAATGCGCTGGTGGATCGCGCTGGCGTCGATCCCGCGCTGGTGGATGACGTGATCATGGGCTGTGTCGGCCAGGGCGGCGAACAGGCCGTGAATGTGGCGCGCAATGCCGTGCTGGCGTCCAAACTGCCGGAAAGCGTGCCAGGTACGTCGATCGATCGCCAATGCGGTTCGTCGCAGCAGGCGTTGCATTTCGCGGCGCAGGCCGTGATGTCCGGCGCGATGGATATCGTGATTGCCTCGGGCGTGGAAAGCATGACCCGCGTGCCAATGGGCTCGCCCAGCATTCTGGCATCGAAGGCCGGCATGGGCACTTACATGAGCCCGAACATCCAGGCGCGCTATCCGAACATCCAGTTCAGCCAGTTCACCGGCGCCGAAATGGTCGCGCAGAAATACGATCTGTCGAAGGATCACCTCGACGCCTATTCCTTCGAAAGCCATCAGCGCGCGATTGCGGCCACCGAAGCCGGGCGTTTCAAGGACGAGATCGTCCCGCTGCAGATCACTCGCGCCGATGGCTCCACCGACACCCATCACATCGACGAAGGCATTCGCTTCGATGCCACGCTGGACGGCATCAAGGGCGTCAAGCTGATCAACGAGAATGGCGGACGTCTCTCGGCCGCGTCTGCGAGCCAGATCTGCGACGGCGCATCGGGCGTTCTCGTCGTGAATGAGAAGGGCCTCAAGCAGCTCGGCGTCAAGCCGATGGCGCGCATCCACCATATGAGCGTGATGGGCGGCGATCCCGTCATCATGCTGGAAGCCCCACTGCCCGCCACCAAGCGCGCGCTGGAAAAGGCCGGGATGACAATCGACGATATCGATCTGTTCGAGGTGAATGAGGCATTCGCGTCGATCCCGACGGCGTGGCTGAAAGCGACCGGCGCGGATCCGGCGCGGCTGAACGTCAATGGCGGCGCCATCGCGCTCGGCCATCCGCTCGGCGGCTCCGGCACCAAGCTGATGACCACGCTGGTGCATGCGCTGAAACAGCAGAACAAGCGCTATGGCCTGCAGACCATGTGCGAAG
>CALRZK010000225.1:0-5980 GCA_943372615.1 Bradyrhizobium ivorense
GGGTGGGCAAAGCGCAGCGTGCCCACCTGCATATGCACGACACTTGAAGGTGGGCACGGTGCTGCGCACCTTTGCCCACCCTACGGAAGGCTTACAGCCCGCGCAGCACCAGACGGTTCAGCCTGTTCGCAAACGCCGCCGGATCTTCCGGCAGTTCACCGTCGAGAATCTGCGCCTGCTCCAGCAACAAGAATGCGATGTCCGAGGCTTCGCCGCCCATCGCCTTGTCGGCGCCGGCGATCTTCGACACCAGCGGATGGCGCAGATTGATCTCGAGGATCGGCTTGGTGACGCTGCCGCGATTCTGCATCGCCAGCATCTTTTCGAGTTCACGATCGGGGCCGCGGCCCCCCGCAACCAGACACGAGGCCGACGTGGTGAGACGGGTCGATGCCTTCACATCGGAGACGCGCTCGCCGAGCGCTTCCTTGATCACCGCGATGGTCGAGGCCTCATCCGCGGCTTCCGGCTTCGGCTCGTCCTTCTTGTCGTCCTCGACCTCGGGGATCAGGTCGAGATTGACCTCGCCCTGGCTCAGCGACTTCAGCGGCTTGCCGTCATATTCCAGCGGCGCGGAGGTCCAGAACGCATCCACCGCATCCGACAACAGCAGCACTTCGATGCCCCGTGACTTCGCCGCTTCCAGCTTCGGATTCGACTTCAGGCGATCGAGGCTGTCGCCGGCGAGATAATAGATCTCTGTCTGGTTCGGCTTGAGATCGGCGACATACTGTTTCAGCGTCCGCTTCTCACCCGACGTGGTGGTGAAGCGCGACAGCGCCAGCAGCTTTTCGCGGCGCTCGAAATCCTCGTAGATGCCTTCCTTCAGCACCGGACCGAACGCGTCCCAGATTTTTGTGAAGGTCTCGGCATCCTTCTCGGCGAGCGTCTCGAATTCGCCGATCACCCGCGTCGCCACCGCTTTCTTGATCTGGGCAAGCTGCGGATTGTTCTGCAGCATTTCGCGCGACAGGTTCAGCGGCAGATCCTCGGCATCGATGACGCCGCGGATGAAGCGCAGATAGGATGGCAGCAGATCCGCATCGTCGGTGATGAAAACGCGGCGGACATAGAGCTTGACGCGGCCCTTGCGCTCGGGCTCGAACAGGTCGAACGGCTTCGACTCCGGCGCAAACAGAAGCACGGCATAGGAGTAACGGCCTTCGGCGCGATAATGCACCGTCATCGCCGGCTCGTCATAGGCGTGGGCGATGGACTTGTAGGCCTTGCTATAGTCTTCCGGCGTCAGCTCGGACTTCGAACGCTGCCACAGCGCGCTGGCGGAGTTAATCTGCTTCGGCTCGCCGTCGCCGTCCTTGAGCATGATCGGAAACTGGATGTTGTCCGAATAGGATGTGACGATCCGCTCGATCTCCGAGCTTTCAAGATACTTCTTCGCGTCGTCCTTGAGCTGCAATTCGATCGAGGTGCCGGCCGGCACGCTCATGCCGTCATTGAGCTGCGCGATCTCGAAGCCGGCGCCGCCGGTCGAGGTCCAGGTGAACGCGTCATGGGTGCCGGCGCGGCGCGAGGTGACGACGATCTTCTCGGCAACCATGAAGGCCGCATAGAAGCCGACGCCGAACTGGCCGATCAGGCCGGCGCCGTCCTTGGCCTCGGTGAGGCGCGACAGAAAGGATTTTGTGCCGGATTTGGCGATGGTGCCGAGATTGTCGATCAGCTCCTGACGATCCATGCCGATACCGGTATCGACGATGGTGAGCGTGTTCGCTTCCTTGTTCGGAAGGATAGTGATGGTCTGCGTCTGGCCTTCAGGAACCAGCTGCGGATTGGCGATGGCCTCATAGCGCAGCTTGTCGCACGCGTCCGACGCGTTGGAGACGAGTTCGCGCAAAAAGATGTCGGTCTCTGAATAGACCGAGTGAACCATCAGGTTCAGCAATTCGGCGACTTCGGCCTGAAACGGCTGGGAAACGGGTGCAGCGGTATCGGTTGTCGTCATGAATGAGCCTGATCACGATAAATGGGGAAGACACGCATATAGGCATCAGCTTTTTGCGAGTCCATGGTGATGGACCGCTGATCTGGCCTCAATTGCGTCGACTCGGGATTATGTCGCGGTCGCAGCGACCTGCGAGGCCAGCAGCGCGGCCGTCGCATTGACATCCACCAGCGGATAGACGTCGAACTGGGCCGGGATTATATCGGCCCATTCGTTGAGGATGCGATGCAGCTGATCGTTGCTCTCGACCTTGAACACCACGATGACACCGCGGCCGACACGTGGATAGATGTGCAAACACACGCCAGAGGCCTGATAGCCAGCCATCCACGGCCAGAAGCCTTGGCGCGAAGCCGCCATGTCCGACGGCCGGTCGGCGCGAGGGTTGGAGATCACGAGAAACAGCATGGCGATCTCCGCAGTCGCTCAGGCTTCCAGAGCCACCGCATAGGCGTTTTCAAGCATCGCCAGGCATTCGCGCGCACGCGCACGGCCGACTTCATTGGCGATTTCGGAAATCTCGCGGAGATCGCGGATCGCCAGATCGACGGCGGTGAAAATGTCGATCTCACACTCATCGGCCACGTCATTGATCGGGGCCGAACGCTTCGGAAAAGGAATGACTACACTCACTGGACAACCGCTCTGCACGAAGGGACACGCACGAATCACAGAGGCACATTTGGCCAGCGAATGGTTAAGCGAATGGACAACGACCTCGTTCGCCCCTTCAGCGCAGCCAGCGCACCTGCGGAATCAAGCCGCCTTCCGCTTCGTCCGATGCCTGTTCGGTCGGCTGAATGGCCGGCGCTTCGAGCGCAAGCGGGGCTGTTGGCGCGGGCAACTGACGTGGAGCGACACTCTCCTGCCCGCGGCGATAGGCTTCGTCCTCGAGCTGCCGGCTGAAGTAACGAAACAGTTCGGTCGCCTGTTTACGCTGGTCATCCGTCGACGCCGAGGCGATCAGGAAGATCAGCTCTTCCGATAGTTCGGACGTGGTGGCACCCAGCGGATCACTGGTGCGGTCGTCGATGTGATCGTCAATCACGGGCATGGCAGGCCGTCATCCGGTCATGGTGGTGGTCAGACCGTGCTACCGGCAGCTGGTTGATATCCAGTTGTTCCAGGACCTTCTCGCGCATGTCGCGACATTTATGGTTAATACAACTTTAATATGCGCAACATTGCACAGACACGCAGTCGCAGTCCCCGCCAAGCTAAATCTCTGATTCGCGTGAATGCCGGCGACAGAAGGCGGCGACCAGCCGGCCCTTGCCGGTCAGGCTGAGGGGCCCGGAGATGTCGCGCATTCTCATGGTCGACGATGACGTGCTCATTTCGCGCACCGTGCAGTTCTGGCTCGCGAAGCAAGGACATGTGGTCATTATTGCGGCTGGCGCCACCGACGCGGTCGAGCGCCTCCGGCGTGATCGTTTTGACTTGATACTCGTCGATATCTTCATGCCGCATATGGACGGCTTCGATTCCGTCCGTCTGTTTCACCGCGAAGCGCCCGACGTGCCGTTGATCGCTTTGTCCGGTTACGCTTTCGCCGAAAGCCATTCGCCAGCGCCGGACTTTTTACGAATGGCGCTCGCACTCGGCGCGACCAGTTGCATCCGCAAGACGTTCAAGCCGCGCGACCTGATGGGCATTATCGAGAACTGCCTCGCTGCCATCGTGCCGGCGGCGCCGAGCAGCCTGGAGCAAGCCTGATTGCGCATCATCCCGCGATTTTGGCGCAGCGCGCGCCCGCGAGGCGGAAAATTAAGCCGCCATTAAGCATAGATCGGCGACAACTACAGGTATTGGATTGCTGTCAATGAGGACGCAACGATGGTCTTGGCGATGAACCGCACCGCTCATTCTGCGGCGCCCGTGGCAGACGAACATGAGGATGTCGCCGATATTTCCGCGTTGATCGCCCGCCTGACCGGTGAGGTGAACGAGATCGCTTGCGAGAAAACCAAGGCAATCCAGCACATCACCAACCAGATGAAGATGCTGGCGCTGAACGCGCTGATCGAAAGCTCACGTGCCGGGGCACAAGGTGCCGGCTTTGCCGTGGTGGCGCAGGAAGTCCGCAATGTCGGCCAGCAGGTGGAAGCCATCGCGCGCGATCTTGAATCGCAACTCACGGCGCGTACCGGCAACCTGATCACCTCCATCGACAAGATGACCGAACGCGCCCGCGGCGAACGCATGGTGGATCTCGCGCTCAACGCCATCGAACTGATCGATCGCAATCTCTATGAGCGCACCTGCGACGTGCGCTGGTGGGCAACCGACTCCGCCGTGGTCGATGCCGCTGGTCGTCCGAATGACGAGACCATTGCGCATGTGTCGGAGCGGCTCTCCGTTATCATCGGCGCCTACACTGTCTATCTCGACCTCTGGCTCTGCGACATGCAGGGCAATGTCATCGCCACCGGCGTGGCGACCGTTACGCCGCACGTGGCCAGAATATCGCCGGCACCTCCTGGTTTCGCGATGCCCGCATCCTGCGCACCGGAGACGACTATGTCGCCGGCGATGTCGAGCGGCAGCCACTGCTCGGCAATGCGCAAGTCGCGACCTACTGCGCTAGCGTTCGTGAAGGCGGTAAGGCCAATGGCCGCACCATCGGCGTGCTCGCCATTCATTTCGACTGGGAAGCGCAAGCCCGCGCCATCGTCGAGGGCGTGCGTGTCGACGACGACAAGACCCGCGTCATGCTGGTGGACTCGAATCTTCGCGTGATCGCTTCGTCCGATGGACAGGGCCTGCTCAGCGAGCGCATCTCGCTGGCGCTGAATGGCCGCACCAACGGCTTTTATCAGGACCGCTCCGGCAGCCTCGTCGCCTTCCACGCCACGCCCGGTTACGAGACCTATCGCGGCCTTGGCTGGTATGGCGTGATCATTCGCGGGAGCTGACCGCCGCGCGGCCAGCGAGCCAGCGGCGGATTTTGGCGATCCAGCTTTCGGGCTCGGATGCGACGGGAAGCTCGGGCGCAACGGAGATCGGCGGCGCGACAGGCACGGCAGCCGACTCGACGATCTGAGGCAGCTGCTCGGCGACATCAGCAGCTTCCTGCGTCGCGGCCAGCGCCATCGGCCCGACCTGCGCAAGGAAGGCGTGTTCGTGATGCCGGGTCAGTCGCTTCAGCGCCTGCTCCAGCGGCAGCCATGCGACCTCGCTGATGTCCTTCATCAATTTGCGCTGCGGCCTGGGGTCGGCTTCCATGTGCCAGAAATGCACGACCTTGGTGCGATCCTCACCGAGCGGATAGGCCAGCGTGCCAAGATATTGCTGCACCGAGGCTGAGTGTCCGGTCTCTTCCAGCACTTCGCGCTGGGCGGCATCGAGTGGCGTTTCACTGCCATCGAGCTTGCCTTTCGGCAGCACCCAGTCGCCGCGCTTGCGCATGCAGACGACCGCGAATAACGGCGTGGCTTCGCGCCTTACGACGATGCCTCCCGCAGCCATGACGATCTCGCGTGCCATGCTAGCTCACATAACCGGATTGCTGACGAATACAACTAATCTGTGACACGCGGTGAATGCAGACCGGGATGCAACCATCCGCGAAAGAAGTGTCACACAGACGTCACGATCGACTCAATCGGCCGTTGCGCCCCGTAAATCATCGGCGGTTGCGACCTTGAGTCCCACCGCCTGGATCGCGCTGCGCGCAGCCGTGACCAGATCCTGATTGCCCTTGGCGCGCATGCCATCCGGCAGCAGCTCGTTGTTCTCGAAGCCGACCCGGATATGACCGCCGAGCAACGCACCGGCCGTGACGCAGGCGGTCTCCTGCGCGCCGAAAGCGCAGAGGCTCCAATGCGCAAAGGCCGGCGCATCCGGCGCGAGGAAAGGCAGGAGATCCGCCGGGCGCGATGTCTGCCCTGCCGTATAGCGACCGAGCACATACAGCACCGACACGCGCTCGAACGGGATCAAGCCGCGCCTCTGGAGTTCGGCGAGCCTG
Source organism: Bradyrhizobium ivorense (assembly GCA_943372615.1). Taxonomy (GTDB): domain Bacteria; phylum Pseudomonadota; class Alphaproteobacteria; order Rhizobiales; family Xanthobacteraceae; genus Tardiphaga; species Tardiphaga ivorense_A. Next base: position 5,934 of record CALRZK010000225.1, read on the forward strand.
ACGGCGTCGCTGACGTCGTAGAGAATGATCTGCGGCGTCACGCTTTC